>JAFRVI010000051.1 GCA_017438525.1 Clostridia bacterium | reverse complement strand
GCCACCCTGCTTGTCAACCGCCTGCGCGGCACCTTCGTCTGCGTCGCGGTCAAGGCCCCCGGCTTCGGCGATCGCCGCAAGGAGATGCACCGCGACATCGCCATCCTCACCGGCGGCGAAGTCATCACCTCCGACCTCGGCCTCGAGCTGAAGGACGCCACGCTCGATATGCTCGGCTCCGCCAGACAGGTCAAGGTCCAGAAGGAGAACACCATCATCATCGACGGCAGCGGCGACAAGGAAGCCATAGCCGCCAGAGTCGCGCAGATCCGCGCGCAGATCGAGGAGAGCACCTCCGACTTCGACCGCGAGAAGCTCCACGAGCGTCTCGCGAAGCTCGCCGGCGGCGTCGCCGTCATCAAGGCGGGCGCGGCCACCGAGACCGAGATGAAGGAGAAGAAGCTCCGCATCGAAGACGCGCTCGCGGCCACCAAGGCGGCCGTCGAGGAAGGCATAGTCGCCGGCGGCGGCATCGCCTTCGTCAACGCCATCCCCGCCGTCGAGGCGCTGCTGAAGACCGCGGAAGGCGACGAGAAGACGGGCGTACAGATCGTCCTCAAGGCGCTCGAAGCCCCGATCAGACAGATCGCGCTGAACGCCGGTATCGAGGGCTCCGTCATCCTGAGCAACATCGTCGGCAGCGGCAAGGTCGGCTACGGCTACGACGCGCAGAAGGGCGAATACGTCGATATGCTCAAGGCGGGCATCGTCGATCCTACCAAGGTATCCCGCTCCGCGCTGCAGAACGCTTCCAGCGTCGCGGCGATGGTGCTGACCACCGAGTCGCTTGTCGCGGACATCAAGGAGCCCGAACCTCCGATGCCCCAGGGCGGCGGAATGCCCGGCGGAATGTATTAAGCCGAAGCGACAGGATACAGGCGAATATAAATAAACGACCCCCGAATCTCTCGATTCGGGGGCTGTTTTTTATTCTGCGATACGATCGTTTCGGAGAAGCGGCGAAAGCTGCGCAGGATGATTACGCATCCTTGCGGTCGACCGCGTAAGGCGCGGAATCATACGAGCCCCGCGGCTTTCCGCAGGATGCGCAGCGCGTCGGAAACGGTTATCGCTCCGTCCTTGTCGACGTCCGCGGATCTGAACTCCGGTCCCTCGGGCTGAGTAAGCCCGATCGCCGCGCGCAGCGCCGCAAGCGCGTCCGCGACGGTGACTTCTCCGTCGCCGTCAACGTCGAAGAGGTTGGCGATTATCTCGATATCGAAAGACGCGGTAAAGCCGTTATACCTGACCGTCAGAGTCTGCGGGCCGAAGGCGGTGTTGTCGAAGCCGCTGACCATGTCGGCGGTAAGGTCTATCACTTCGCTGTCGCCGTCGCCGTAACTGACGGTGAGCTTTCCGCCCGCAAGGTCGAGCTCTTCCCTGCCTTCGACGTACGAAACCTTAGTCGGAGGCGTTACCTCGATGCCGGTAACGTCCGCGACGCGCTCGAGGAGGTTCGCCCGGATGGCGTCCATCTCGCCGTCGGTCAGTCCGACCGCGCGGAGGTATCCCTCGCAGCCCTGCTTCAGCGTTCCGCCGGGCGCGTAGTTGTCGATGAGCCACTTCGCCGTTTTCGTTATTCCTTCATAAGCGGTGATCGTGCGGCCCGTGCCGCCGGCGAACTCGGTCAGGAAGGTCATTTCGTAGTCTTTCAGAATATCGTCGAGCGAAACGCCGCAGATGCCGAGCAGGAACATCGCAAGAGTTCCGGTGCGGTCGCGGCCGTAGGTGCAGTGGAAGTACGCCGGGAAGTTATCCGCGTCGGTGAAGGCGCGAAGGGCGTTGACCGTTCCCTGAACGTAGACGCTCGTCAGGTCGGATATCGTCGTCTTCTCGGAGTTGTAGTACATCGCGCCGCCGTATTCGCCGGAGAGGTACCAGTTGACGTCCGGGCCGAGCGGAGAGCCGGTGTGCGAGCCCCTTCCGCGCAGGTCGACGTCGGTCTTTATGCCGAGGTCCGCGGCCGCCGCGATGCCGTCCGCGGTGACGCCCTCCATCTCCGCGCCGCGGTAGGCGACGCCGTATCTTATGCGGTATTTGCCGTCGATAGTCTTCCAGCCGCCGAGGTCGCGGGTGTTTGTAACGCCGTCTATGCTGAGGGTGCGGACGGTGTCGGCGGTGTAGAAAACGCCGCTGCTGACGCTTCCGCCGCCTTCGACCTGCCAGACGTACCAGGTATCGACAAGCAGGTTCTGAAGCGAAAGCTCCGTGCCCTGCACGGTATATTCCTTCGCGTTCGAGAAGTCCGCGTCCCCGGTTACGGGATCAACGTCGCTCGTCAGGCGCACGGTATAGGTCTCCTGCGGAGCGCGGCTGATCCAGCGCAGCACGACCGGGTCGCGTTCGTACGCGTCGGTGTGCGATCCCATTCCGAAGTAGATGCCGGAGTAGTCGTCCGACTTGCCGGGGTAGTAATCGTGAAGCAGCTCGTCTATCTGCCAGTTGCCGTTCGCGACGGTTTCGCCCTGCGTCGGGTAGAGCGCCATAAGCGCGTTATCCCCCATCGCGAGGTAATCGTCGAGCATTTGTAAATCATCGGGGGTAATTCCGCCGTCGCAGTTCATATCCGCAGCGTATGCGGCGGCGCCTTCGGCGGTACCGCCGAGGTCGCGTATAAGCGCGAGGTCGTCGGCGTTGACCTCGCCGTTGAGGTCGACGTCGCCCTTGAGAACGCCTGAATAGTCGGGCTCGACCTTTGCAATTTTCTCAACGGTCACGTTGTCGAATGCGTAAACCGTGCCCGCGTCGAGCGTGGCGAGGAACAGCGTTACCTGCGTCGTCCTGCCGGAGTTGAACTCGAAGGAGTGCTCCTCCCAGCCGTCCGTCGCGTTGCTGAAAACGCCGCTCGTGCCGTTTATCGCCTCGTAAACGTTCACGTCCTTCTGCACGCGGAGCTCGCCGCTGCCCGTGCCCTTGACGCGCTTCACCTGCGCGGTCACGCGGTAATCGCTCATGGAGTCGACGCGGATATACTGCTTAACAAAACCGTCGACCTTCATGGCGTAATTGCTGCCGCCGAAGCCGCCGGCAACGACGGACGACGTGCTGTTCGGCTGCCAGCCGTTCGGTATGCCCGCCTCGAAGTCGCCGTTGTTGAGGTAGCCCGCCTTGTCCGCCTCCGTCAGTTTGCGGAGAGTAATGTCGTCGTAGAGGCAGACGGACGCGGCGTCCTCGATATCCACGCGGATATTGATCGAAGTGTTGTCGCCGCTGTTGAAATCCCAGACGTGCCACACCCAGACGGGGGCGGCATATCTGTGCCACGGGCTCGTCTTGTTGAGCGTGGTGAGAGATGAGGCGGCGGAGTTGTTGCCCTTGGCGTTGAAATAGTGCGCGCCGGCGCCGGCTTCGCGCTTCACCCAGCCGGAGAGGCGGTAGTCCGTGTTCGGTTCGACGGTGACGTTCTGATTGATCTTAGACCACGCGCTGCCCGCGACTCTCGCGCAGTAGCCGCTGCCGTCGTGGCCGCCTTCAACCACGGAGCAGGTGTTCGCCTTGCTCCACGCGCCGAAGTCGCCGAGCTCGAAGTCGCCGTTGGAGATGAAGCCGTCGCTGCTCGGTTTAGGCAGCGGCTCAAGCTTGATATCATCATAGAGGAAAACGGAGTTGGCGTCTTCTATCGTAATACGCGGCTCAACGCTTGTGTAACTGCCGGAGTTGAACTCCCACTTGTGATACACCCAGTCGGAATCGGTATACTTGAAATACTGCTTCGTGCCGTTGATGGCGCTTATATTCGCGCCGTCGCTGCCCTTCGCGTAAAGGTAGTGAGCGCCGGTGCCGGAAACGCGCTTCACCCAGCCCGAGAGGCGGTAGTCCGTGTTCGGCTCGATCTGTACGCCCTGATAGATGCAGGACCATTGACTTCCCGCGACCTTCAACGCGTATCCGCTGCCGTCATGACCGCCGGAGACGACCTCCATATTTCCGTAAAGGATCGACCAGTTCGACATATTGCCGGTCTCAAAGTCACCGTTGTAGAGATAACCGTCGAAGCTCGGGTCAGCCGCGGACGCGATCAGCCCGAGCGGGAGTACGCCCGCGCAGGTAATAAGCATCACAAGCGCGAGAACGACCGCGAGAACGCGGCTGCCGATAAGTGTTTTTTTCATATTCAACGCCCTTTCCGCCGCGTCGACGCGGCGCGAGATTATTTGATGATTTGATTATAGCATTTCAACGCGAATAAATCAAGCGCAAAAAACGCGGCGCCCTCAAAATGAGGCGCCGCGAAGTCCGCTTTTCAGTTAAACTCCCGCCGCAATGCCTGCCGCGGTGCGAAGTATGCGGAGCGCATCCGATACCGTTATCGCGCCGTCGGCGTCGAGGTCCGCGGCGGCGAAGGATTCTTCGCCGATCTGCGCAAGTCCTACCGCCACGCGGAGCGCCGCGAGCGCGTCCGCGACCGTGACCTCGCCGTCGCCGTCGATATCACCGGCAAGCGTTTCTTCGCCGCCGACCGGCTCGAGCAGATTCGCGCGTACGGCCTCGATTTCAGCGGCGGTCAGTCCCGCCGCGCGCAGGTACGCTTCGCAGGACTCCTTCAGCGTGCCGCCGACGGCGTAATTCGCCGTCACCCAGTCTATCGTCTTATTGAGCGACGCCAACGCGGCGGCCGCGCTGCCTCCACCTCCGCCGAACTGCGAAAGGAAGGTCATTTCGTAATCCCTCTGTATATCAAGCTTGGAAACGCCGAGCATACCGAGCAGCAGGAACGCCAGCGTACCGGTGCGGTCGCGGCCGTAGCTGCAGTGGAAATACGCCGGGAACTTGCTCGTGTCCGCAAAAACCCGTATGGCGTTGAGAGTGCCTCTGACGTGTCCGCCCGTGAGGTTGGAAATCGAGCTTGATCTGTCGGTGTAATACATCGCGGCTCCGTTCGGGCCGACGTGGTACCACTCGGCGAGATTGCCGAGCGGAGCGGCGGTGCCCTCGCCGTCGGTGCGCAGGTCGACGTCCGTCTTCAGACCGAGGTCGAGTATCGCCTGCTTGCCTTCTTGTGTCACGTCGTCGAATTTCGCGCCGCGGAAGGCAACGTTATACTTGACTCTGTAAAGTCCGTCTTCGGTCAGCCAGCCGCCGATGTCGCGGGTGTTGGAAACGCCGTCGATCCGGAAGGTGCGCACGGTCTTAGCCGTATGGAAGGTTCCGACGGCGGAGCGCACTCCGGAGGTTTTAACCGCCCAATAGTAATCGGTATCGACGAGCAGGTTCTGTATCGAGAGCGACTCCTCCTGAACGACGTACTTCTTTGCGTTTTTCAGCTCACGGTTATCAGCGAGCAGAACGGTATAACTGCGCTGCGGAATCGCGGACATCCAGCGCAGGACAACCGCGTCGCGCATGTACTGGTCGTTGCGCGCGGCGATGTTGGAATACGAGTCAGACTTGCCCGGCTCGTAATCGTCGGCAAAAAGTTCTTCCACCTGCCATGAACCGCGCGCCACGGTCTCCCCTCTTATCGGATAGAGCGGTATCGCAGCCGTGTTCTCGGGATTCAGCGCGAGCTCGAGAAGTGCGAGGTCTTCCGCGGTCACGCTGCCGTCGTAGTCCATGTCAGCGGCGTAAGCGGCTTCGCCTTCCAGCGCGGTTTCGCCCGCGAGGTGCCGACGGAGCAGCGCGGCGTCGTTTTCGCCGAGTACGCCGTCAAGGTCGGCGTCGCCCTTGATTACTCCGCTGTAGTCGGGACCGGTGATCTCTTCAAGAGAAATATCGTCGTAATAGAAGCTCGCGCCGCTGTCAAGTATCTGCAGAAAAACGGTTATCTGAGTGGCGGGACCGCTGTTGAATTCGTAAACGTGCTCGAACCATTCGCGCTCGGTCTCGTCGATTATTCCGTCTGCGCCGTTCGCGAACCCGATGACCGTGTCGCCCCTGCGGACGGAAACCTGATTCCTGCCGCTGCCTCTTGAGCGCTTGGCGCAGACGGTAAGACGGTAGTCGGTCATACCTTTGACGCGGACGAACTGCCTTAAGGCGACGCCCGGATCGCCGAGCAGTCTGACGGAATAATCGCTCCCGTTCCTGCCGCCGGGATAGAAGGTCGAGGCGCCGTTGATCATCCAGCCGCCGGCGGCGCCGAGCTCGAAATCACCGTTGCTGATGCGGCCTTCGCCGCTGTCGGGGCCGAGCTCGTATATCTGCACATCGTCATAGAGGAAGACCGATTCGGGATCCTCGATGCTGATATAAAACTTCAGCGTAGTATTCGCGCCGCTGTTGAAATCCAGCACGTGCTGAATCCAGATGTCGCCGGTGTAAGCGAACCAGGTCTGCGTGCCGTTAATCTTTTCGCAGTTCTGGCCGCTCGTGCTCTGAGCGTAAAAGTGGTGGGCGCCGGTGCCGGCGACGCGCTTTACCCATCCGGAGATGCGGTAGGCGGTGTTCGCCTTTACGGTTATCGTCTGGTTGCAGTTCGCCCAGGCGGTTCCGGCAAAGCGCAGCGCGTAGGCGCTGCCGTCATGGCCTCCGGCGACGATCGTCGCGGATTTGCCGAGTGTCCATCCGCTCGCGGCGCCCGTCTCGAAGTCGCCGTTGTAGATGAAGCCGTCGAAGCTCGCGTTCGCGGCGGACGCGGTCAGCGCGGGCGGAACAACTCCCGCGCAGGTGATAACCACCGCAAGCGTGAGAATGACCGCAAGAACGCGGCCTCCGATGAATGCCTTTTTCATATTCAATGTTCCTTCCCCCGCGTCATTGACGCGGCGCGAGATCATTATATTATGATTATAACATTTCACGACCGATAAATCAATAAGGAAAAACGGCTGCCCTTGTTATTGAGTAATTACGGCAAAAAACGGCAGCTCCCTTTTAAAAAGGGAGCTGCCGAAAACCCATTATTCAGGCGAAAATGACAGCCCGTGTTCGTATTACGCGAGAGTGCTCGGATCAGCCAGCTTTGCGGCAACGCGGAGAATGCGCAGCACATCGGAAACGGTGATCTCACCATCGTGGTCAACGTCCGCAAGTGCGAACAGCGCCTCATCCTCAAACGTCGCGAGCTTCGCCGCGACGCGAAGCGCCATAAGCGCGTCGCTTACGCTTATTTCTCCGTCGCCGTCGATGTCGCCGGGGATGGCTTTCTTAATGACCGTCACGGTGAAGGCGTCCGTTTTTTCTCCGTACGTAACGGTGATGACGTGCTCGCCCACCGTGGATTCAAAGCCCTCGAGCGTGTACGCGTCTGCGGCGAGCACTTCGCTCGTTTTATTGTCATAGTACGCCGTCACTTCGATCCCGGTCGCGTCGAACTCCTCACCCTCAACGTATTCGAGCTTGTTCGGGAACGCGGTAACCTTGATGCTTTCGAGCGTCTTTGCGGCAACGTTCACCGTAAACGCGGTGGTCTTTCCGCCGTAGGAGACTGTTATAACGTGCTCGCCGACGGTGGATTCAAAGCCCTCGAGCGTATACGCGTCTGCGGCGAGCACTTCGCTCGTTTCGTTATCGTAATACGCCGTGATCTCAAGTCCGGCGGGATCGAACTCCTCGCCCTCGATATAGTCGAGCGTATCCGGCAGGCCGGTGATGTCTATGCGGGTGAGCGATTTCGCGGTTATCTCGATCTCAAAGGTCGCGGTGAACTCGCCGTAAGTGACCGTCAGTGTCTGAGGACCGACGACGGTGTTGTCGAAGCCGCTGACCATGTCCGCGGTGATGTCAATCTCTTCGAAGGAATCGTCGTCGTAATATACGGTCAGCTTTGCGCCGGTAACGTCGAACTCATCCTTGCCCTCGAGATAAGAGGTTTTGTCCGGAAGCATGGTGACCTCGATGCCGGTCGCTTCCGGCTCCTCGCCGACGCGCTCGAGCATATTGGCGCGGATCGCGGAGATCTCGTCGGCAGTAAGGCCCGCGGCGAGCAGATAGCCCTCGACCGCTTCCTTGAGCGTTCCTTCGGGAGCGTATGTCTCCTGCAGCCAGTCCATCGTATTGATAAGCAGTCTGGTGTGGCCGCTGGCGCTGAGGTTGCCGCCACCCCACTCGGAAAGGAAGGTCATCTCGTAATCGGCGAGGATGTCGTTCCTGCCGACGCCGAGCAGACCGAGCAGCATAAGGCCGAGCGTGCCGGTACGGTCGCGGCCGTAGCTGCAGTGGAAATACGCCGGGAACTTGGTCGAATCGGCGTAAACGCGGACAGCGTTGATTGTGCCCGCGACGTAGGAGCTCGTCAGATCGCTGATCGTGCTGGCTTCGGTGGAATAATACATCGCCGCGCCGTTGTGACCGGCAAGGAACCATTCGACTCCGATATCGGCGAGCGGCGCCTGGACGCCCTCGTTATGGGTGCGCAGGTCAACGTCGGTCTTTATGCCGAGGTCGGTTATCGCCTGCTTGCCTTCTTCTGTCACGTCGTCGAACTTCGCGCCGCGGAACGCGACGTTATACTTGACTCTGTAAAGTCCGTCTTCGGTCAGCCAGCCGCCGAGATCGCGGGTGTTGGAAACGCCCTCGATCCAGAAGGTGCGGACCGTCTTGGCGGTGTGGAAGGTGCCGACTTCGGAGCGCTTACCGTTGAGGTCGATCGCCCAGTAATAATCGGTGTCTACCATCAGATTCTGTATCGAAAGGGTCTTTTCGGAAGAGCCGTCGGTCTGGATGAGGTATCTCTTGGCGTTCTCGAGCTTGTAGTTATCGGCGACCAGAACGTTGTAGCTGCGTGCGCCGCCCTCGTTCGCCTTCCAGCGCAGGACGACCGGATCGCGCATATACTGATCCTTGCGCGAGCCGAGGCCGGAGTAGCTGTCCGACTTGCCGGGAGTATAATCAACGAGGAGCTCTTCGATCTGCCACGAGCCCTTAGCGACGGTCTCGCCGTTTATCGGATAGAGCGGTACGGCGGAAGCTTCGCCGCTGATAAAGCTGCGCAGCATCGCAAGGTCTGTCTCGGTTATCTCGCCGTCGCAATCCATATCGGCGGCGTAGGCGGCGGCGTCTTCGAGCGTCGTTTCGCCCGCGATGTGCTGCTCGATGAGCGTGGCGTCCTCATTCGTCAGCTCGCCGTCGAGGTCGACGTCGCCCTTGAGCACGTCGCTGTAATCCGGACCGGTGAGCTTTTCGAGCTTCACGTCGTCATAGAGGAAGACGGTTCCGGGATCGGTTACCTGAAGGAATATCGTCACCTGTGTCGCCGCGGTGCTGTTGAATTCATAGACGTATTCCGTCCATTCGTCTCCGCCGTTGACGATACCTTCGGTGCCGTTTATCGGCTCGAGCACCGTATCGCCCTTCTGAGCGAAGATCGCGTGCGCACCGGTACCGGAAAGGCGCTTGGCGTAAACGGTCAGGCGGAAATCGGTCATGCCTTCGACGATGATCGCCTGTCTGGCGTTCTGACCGGCGGAGCCGGCGAGTTTCAGCGCGTAGTCGCTGTCGTTCCTGCCGCCCTCGATGATGGCGGAGGCGCTGTTGATCACCCAGCCGCTGCCGACGCCGGTCTCGAAATCGCCGTTGGTGATATAGCCGTCGGTATTCGCAGTCGCGAGTTTCTCGAGCGTTATGTCGTCATAGAGGAAGACGGACGCCGGATCCTCGATCATCATATAGAGTTTTATCGTGCTGAACGCGCCGCTGTTGAATTCCCATATGTGCTGTGTCCATTCCTGATTGGCATACGTGAACCACTGATGGCAGTCGTTGAGCACAGACAGTTTTTCATTGCCGGGGCCCTGCGCGTAGAGATAATGCGCACCGGTCCCTGCTTCACGCTTGACCCAGCCGGAAAGACGGTAGTCCGTATTCGGCTCGACGGTGATCTCCTGCTTTATGTGCTCCCACTGTTTATCAGGTGCGCTTGCGGCAAGGCGTGCGCAGTAGTCGCTGCCGTCGTGGCCGCCGGCAACGATGGAAGCGGCGGCGGGAAGAGTCCATGGCGCGGCGTCGCCCGTTTCAAAGTCGCCGTTGTAGATATAACCGTCGAAGGAGGGTTTCGGCAGCGCCTTGAGAGTTATGTCGTCATAAAGGAAGACGTCATCCGCTGTTGAATTTTTAAAGTAAATACCAACAGTTGTCAGCGTTCCGCTGTTAAACTCAAAAACGTGCTTCACCCATTCATCACTGGTATAATTGAACCACTGCTTTGTGCCGTTTATACCGGGGCGAATGTTATTGGTGTCATTCGGATCGTAGATGTAAATATTGTGTGAACTCGTTCCGGCAACGCGTTTGACCCAGAAGGTCACGCGGTAATCGGTGTCGGGCTGAATGTTGACTTTCTGATAAAAGTACGACCACGCGTTGGAAGATTGAAAGCGAACGGCGTATCCGCTGCCGTTATGGCCGCCGGTAACGATAGACGATCCGCTGTTCAGTTTCCACGGACTTGCCGTGCCCGTTTCAAAGTCACCGTTGTAGATGTAGCCGTCAAAGCTCGGGTCCGCCGCGGACGCGGTGATCCCCAGCGGGAGAACTCCCGCGAAGGAAAGGACCATCGCAAGCGTCAGAACTACCGCGAGCAAGCGGCTGCCGATAAACGTTTTCTTCATCATAGTGCATTCTCCTTCCTTAACAGCGCCGCATATAAACACAGCGCAAATCTTCATAATATATTTTACCATTTTTCACGCTTGCAGTCAAGGTGTAAATATGAGGATTTTTGCCTACTTTATTCTTGCATTCAGCCGAAAAATTGCGGCCCCCTCAAAAGAAGGGACCGCAATAAATACATCTATCGGCGAAAGATCTTTCACTCAGGACGTCAGTTTCGAAAGACCCGCGGCTACGCGCAGTATCGCAAGCGCGTCCGCGACGGTGATATGCCCGTCGCCGTCCGCGTCGCCTATCGCGATCGCTTCTGGCGTTTCTTCCGCCAGCTTCGCGGCTATGCGCAGCGCCGCGAGCGCGTCCGCGACGGTGATCTCGCCGTCGCCGTCGAAGTCGTAGCGCATCGCTCCGCTTATTACGGTCACGGTAAAGTTATCGGTAAACTCTCCCACGGTAACCGTTATCGTGTGTTCGCCTGCCGCCGATTCATAGCCGGATATCTCATAAGCGTCGGCGGAAAGCACTTCCTGCGTATCGTTGTCGTAATACGCCGTGACCTCCAGACCGGCCGGGTCGAACTCCTCACCCGCGGCGTATTCGCGCTTCTCAGGCAGGGACGTTATCTCTATCCGAATCACGCTCTTAGGCGTTATTTCGACCTCGTAGGTAGTCGTCGCTCCCATATACTCAACCGTCAGCGTCTGAGGCCCGACGATCGTATTATCAAAGCCGCTGACCATGGACTTATCCATCCATATTTCCTCGGTGACGCCGACGTTGTAACGCACGGTTATCTTGCCGCCGATGACGTTGAGCTTCGTCTTGCCCTCGAGGAAGGAAAGCTTGCGAGGCAGCGTCGTGACTTCTATCGAGTCCGCCTTGAGCGGCGAGCCGTCCGCCGCTTCAAGCAGGTTCTTGCGTATCGCCGTTATCTCGTCCGCCTTGAGACCTGCGGCGAGAAGGTACTTCTCCGTAGATTCCTTGAGGGAATCCGCGGGATAGGTTTCCATTATCCAGTCCAGCGTTTTTGTGGCCGATTCATCGGCTCTTATCGTCTGATTCTGCTCGCCCACATATGAAAGGAAGGTCATTTCATAATCCTTCACTATATCGTAATACGAAACGCCGAGCATACCGAGCAGCAGGAATCCTACCGTGCCGGTGCGGTCGCGGCCGTAGGCGCAATGGAAGCACGCCGGCAGATTCGCGGCGTTGGTGAATACGCGAAGCGCGGCGAGCGAGCCCTGGGTGTGCGAACCCTTGAGGTTGCTTATGCTGTTGCCTCCGGTCGTGTAGTACATCGCCGTGCCGTCCGGACCCGCGCGGAGCCAGGCCACGTCGTCGCCGAGCGGGGCGACGACTCCTTCGCCGTCGGCGCGCAGGTCGATATCCGTCTTCAGACCGATATCCGCGACAGCGGCTCTGCCCGCGCCGGTTATGTGATCGAAGTGCGCGCTGCGGAACGCAACGTCGTATCTCACTCTCGCAAGGCCGTCCTCTGTCGGCCATCCGCCGAGGTCGCGGCTGTTGGTGACTCCGTCGATATAGAAGGTGCGGACGGTCTTCGCGGTATGGAATACGCCGCCGGCATATTCCCCGCCCCCTTCTATCATCCAGTAGTAGTCCGTATCGACAAGCAGATTCTGTATACTCAGCTCGGTGCCCCGGGCGACGTACGATTTCGCGTTAGTGAAGTCGGGCACGCCGGTCTCGGGATCGACCTCGTGAGTAAGCAGAACGGTGTAACTCTTCTTTCCCGAACTGCTTATCCAACGCAGCGTGACCGGATCGCGCGCATACTGGTTGGTGTGAGTTCCCATGCCGAAGTAGATGCCGGAATAGTCGTCCGACTTGCCGGGATAGTAGTCGTGAAGCAGCTCGTCTATCTGCCAGTTGCCGTGCGCGACGGTTTCGCCCCGCGTCGGGTAAAGCGCCATGATCGCGTTGTCCCCCATCGCGAGGTAATCGTCGAGCATTTGCAGATCGTCGGGAGTAATACTGCCGTCGCAGTTCATATCCGCGGCGTAGGCGGCGGCGCCTTCGGCGGTACCGCCGAGCTCACGGATAAGCTCAAGGTCGGCGGCGTTGACCTCGCCGTTAAGGTCGACGTCGCCCTTCATGACGCCGGAGTAGTCGGGAGCGGGGTTGTTTATCTTTTTCACGGTCACGTTGTCGTAAAGGTAGACAGTTCCCGCGTCGAGCGCCGCGAGGAAAAGCGCAACCTGCGTCGTCTTGCCGGAGTTGAACTCGAAGGAGCGTTCCTCCCAGCCGTCCGTCGCGTTGCTGAAAACGCCGCTCGTGCCGTTTATCGCCTCGTAGACGTTCGTGCCTTTCTGCACGCGGATCTCGTGGCTGCCCGTGCCGCTGACGCGCTTCGCCATTACGGTGACGCGGTAGTCGCTCATTGAGTCGACGCGGATGTACTGCTTGACGAGGCCGTCGACCCGCATAGCGTAGCTGCTGTTATAACCGCCGGCGACTACGGAGGAGTTTCCGCTCGGCTGCCAGCCGTTCGGGATGCCGGCTTCAAAGTTGCCGTTCGTGAGATAGCCGGCCTTGTCGGAGTTCGTCAGCTTGCGGAGGTTTATATCGTCGTATAAGCATACCGACGCCGCGTCTTCGATTTCTATGCGGACGTTGATCTGCGTATTATCCCCGCTGTTGAAATCCCATATGAACCAGTACCAGTCCGGCGTCACGTATCTGTGCCACGGGTTGGTATTATTCAGCGTTTCAAGCGTGCCGCCGCTGAGGCCTTTCGCGTAAAAGTAATGCGCGCCGACGCCCGCTTCGCGTTTCACCCAACCGGACAGACGGTAGTCGGTGTTCGGTTCGACGGTCACGTCCTGATACGCCTTCGAATACGCGGCTCCGGCGACTCTGACGCAGTAGCCGCTGCCGTCGTGTCCGCCGGCGACGATCGAATAGGTACCCGCCATATTCCACGCTCCGGCTTCTCCGGTCTCGAAGTCGCCGTTACAGATATAGCCGTCGAAGCTCGCCGTCTCCGCCGCGGCAGGCAGTACGCCGATAAACGATACCGCCAGCGCAAGAGCCAGAATAAGCGCCGGCAAACGTCTGCCGAGAATTGTTTTTTTCATATTGTCTGCTCCTTTCCCGTATCGCCTCGTCAGCGAAAAAACACCGTAGCATCGCCTCGGTGTTCAGCGGTGCCGTATCGTGATCAAAGCGTATCCGCAAGTTTCGCGGCTACGCGCAGTATCGCAAGCGCGTCCGCGACGGTGATATGCCCGTCGCCGTCCGCGTCGCCTATCGCGATCGCCCGCGGAGTTTCTTCCGCCAGCTTCGCGGCTATGCGCAGCGCCGCGAGCGCGTCCGCGACGGTGATTTCGCCGTCGCCGTCCAAATCGCCGCGTATAAAGCCGCTGACAACGGTCACGTTAAAGCTGTCGGTAAACTCTCCCACGGTAATCGTTATCGTGTGTTCGCCTACCGTCGATTCATAGCCGGATATCTCATAAGCGTCGGCGGAAAGCACTTCCTGCGCATCGTTGTCGTAATACGCCGTGACCTCCAGACCCGCCGGGTCAAACTCCTCACCCTCGGTGTATTCGCGCTTCTCAGGCAGAGCGGTGATCTCTATCCGAGTCATTGTCTTTCCCTTGACCTCAACGTCGAACTGCGCGGTAAATCCGGCATATGTGACCGTCAACGTCTGATCGCCGGCGGCGTTTCTGTCGAAACCGCTTACCATATCTATGCTCATCTTCACCTCTTTGACCGCGCCGTCGCTGAATGTAACGGCAAGCTTGCCGCCGTTGAGATCGAGCAGATCTCCCTCGGTGTATTCGGTCTTATCGGGCTCGGAGGCGATCTCCATTCCGGTAACGGCGGCTTCCTCGGGAACGGGCTCGAGCATATTCGCGCGGATCGCGGCGATCTCGTCGGCGGAAAGTCCGGCGGCGAGCACGTATGCCTCAATCGATTCCTGAAGCGTTCCGCCCTGCGCATAGTTCGTCTGAATCCAGCTTATCGTTCTGTTGAGCAGCGAGACGTGCCCCTCGGCGCTGAGTCCGCCGCCGCCCCATTCGGAGAGGAAGGTCATCTCGTAATCCTTCTGTATGTCGGTCTTGGAAACGCCGAGAAGGCCGAGCAGAAGCAGGCCGAGCGTGCCGGTGCGGTCGCGGCCGTAGCTGCAGTGGAAATAGGCGGGGTAGTTCGCGGGGTCCGCGTAGGCGCGGAGCGCGTTTATAATGCCGTTGACGTGGTTGCTGCCGATGCGCTCGATGCTCGTCGAATCGGTGCCGTTATACATCGCGCAGCCGTAATATCCGGCGAGGTACCATGTGACGCCGAGTTTCTTGAGCGGCTCGTTGACGCCCTCGTTGTTGCCGCGCAGGTCGACGTCGGTCTTTATGCCGAGGTCGATTATCGCCTGCTTGCCCGCTTCGGTGAAGTCATCGAACTTCGCGCCGCGGTAGGCGATCCCGTACTTCACGCGCTGAGTGCCGTCAACAGTCTTCCAGCCGCCGATGTCTCGGGTGTTGGAAACGCCCTCGATCCAGAGTGTGCGGACGGTATCGGCGGTGTGGAAGGTACCGACCTCGGAGCGCGCTCCGTCGACTTCCACCGCCCAGTAGTAGTCGGTGTTTACCAAAAGGTTCTGTATGGAAAGCGTCGGCTCGGTGACGTTATACTCCTTCGCGCCGATCAGCTCCGGGTTATCCGCGAGCAGCACGGTGTATCCGGACGCTTCGCCGGCGAACATCCAGTGCAGTACGACCGTATCTCGCATATACTGATCCGGACGGCTGCCGATGCCGGAGTATTCATCCGACTTGCCGGGTCTGTAATTCGTGAGCAGCTCGTCTATCTGCCAGGAAGCGTTCGCAACGGTCTCGCCGCGCGCGGGCGTAAGCAGCACCGCCGACGCGGAGCCGCTGCCGAGGTAAACGCGCAGCAGAGAAGCATCGTCTTCATTGACCTTGCCGTCATAGTTCATATCGGCGGCGTATTCCGCGGCGCCTTCAAGCTCCGTATCACCTTTAATCGCGCGCTCCGCAAGGGCAAGGTCGGTTTCGTCAATAACTCCGTCGAGCGTTACGTCGCCCTTGAGCACGTCGCTGTAATCGACAGCTCCGATCTTTTCAAGAGTTATGTCGTCATAAATAAATACTGCGCTCGCGGCATCGACATGAAGACAAATAGTTATCACAGCCGTTCTGCCGCTGTTGAACTCTATGCTTTGTTCGTGCCACTTTCTGTCGGTGAAGGTAATCTTTCCGTCGGTGCCGTTGATATTCTCCAGAACGGAGTCGCCCTTTTTGGCGAGAATACTGTGCGCACCCCTGCCGCTGATTCGTTTGATGCGAACGGTAAGGCGGTAATCGGTGAGCCCCTCCACCTTTACGTTCTGCGTTACGGCCGTCCCGGCGCTGCCGCCTACCTTCAGCGCGTAGCCGCTGTTGTATCCGCCGGGTACGATAGTGCTGCCGTCGTTGAGATCCCAGCCGCCCGCGCTGCCTGTTTCAAGGTCGCCGTTCGTGATATAGCCGTCGAAGCTCGCGGTGCAAAGCTTTTCAAGCGTTATGTCGTCATAAAGGAAGACGGAGTTGGGGTCTTCTACGGTCATGTATATTTTTATGTACGAAAACGTGCCGCTGTTGAACTCCCAGACGTGCTCCACCCATTCGGTAGTCGTCTGGTTGAACCACTGCTTCGTTCCGTTTATCGCGGAGATGTTTCCGCCGTTCTGATCCTTTGCGTAAAGATAGTGCGCGCCGGTGCCGGAAACGCGCTTCACCCAGCCGGTGAGGCGGTAGTCCGTGTGCGGCTCGACCTCTACGTTCTGTGACGCCGAGCTCCATTGACCGCCCTCCATTCTGAAGGCGTAATCGCTCCCGTTACGGCCGCCGGCAACGACGCCCGCAGGGCTTTTTATGCTCCATGGATTGTAGTCGCCGGTCTCAAAGTTGCCGTTGTAGATGTAACCGTCAAAGCTCGACGGCAGGAGCTCTTTTATGGAAATATCGTCGTAAAGAAAGACCGAGTCGGGATCTTCTATAACCATATCAATGTTGATAGTGGTGAAGCTGCCGCTGTTGAATTCCCACTTGTGCATAACCCAGTCGGAATCCATATAGGTGAAATACTGCCGCGTTCCGTTGATCGCGGGAATGCTCTTGTCGCCTTCGCCCTTCGCGTAGAGATAGTGCGCGCCGGTGCCGGAAACGCGCTTCACCCAGCCGGTGATACGGTAGTCGGTGTTCGGACTGACCGAAATCTGCTGCTTGACGTGAGTCCACTTTGCACCCGCGACCTTCAGCGCGTATGCGCTGCCGTCACGGCCGCCCGCGACGATTTCCGAGTTGCCGCCGAGTATCCACGGGCTCGCCGTGCCGGTCTCGAAACCGGCGTTCACTATGACGGGGGCGTCCGCAGTTTCGGCGCACGCGGTCAGACCCGCGGGAAGAACTCCCAAACATGAGAGTATAAGCGTCAGTGTGAGCAGAAACGAGATTGCTCTGCTTGCTGACAATAATCCGTTCTTTTTCATAACATTTCCCTCCCTGCGTCACAAGGACGCGCTTTGATCCAGAATTAAGACAACTGTTTCACCACAGTTTTATACAATTAATTATAGCATTAAACGCGTCCGCGGTCAACATGTCAATTGTAACGATTTTTGCCGTTTTATTCCTGTTTAAAAAACCAGAAAAAGTCTGTTTTTGCAACGGTAACCACCTCCTGTTTTTACAAGGTGTTTTACGGACGGCGTTTCCTTTAAAAAAGTCAGAAAAAACACTATTATGAACAATATTCATATGAATATAACTAATATAAGTATTATTCATATGCTATACAATCCGCTTAAATAAAGAGATTGTCTGAGTTTACAATTTTTACGCCTGAAAATCGGCAATTTTGCGTTTCGGAGCATGATTTTTGCGTTTTCCGGCGCAAAAACGCTTTGCTTCAGATCTCCTTCGGCAAAAACAAAATAAAAAAACGCTCCTTGAGAAGCGTTTACGGAGTTTCTTTTTGATAATTTCCCCGTTTGGGACTTTTCTGTCGGCTCAGAGGAAGCGCGGGCCGTTTTTCCGGTGTTTTTCGCTGGTTTTCGGCGTCAGAAAAAGAGCGCACCGAAATACGTGACCGTGTTCGCGCCGTTAATATAGTTTATTCCCGCCTGCGCGGCGACTTCGCTGACCATGAATCCGTAGCCCTCGAGCGAGGGATGCAGCGAATCGGGAAATCTGCAGGGCGCGTCCGGATAGGTGCATTTTTCGCACTTTACGCACCCCTCGTTCGCCATAAGCAGACCTTCCGGAAGATCCGTTTTGACGCGCTGCCAGAACTGCTCCGCGGCGGCGTGAAAATCCTTCGCGCCCGCCATCATCCCCTCGAAATCGAAGGAATCGTCGAGGTCGTATTTACGTGAAAATATCATCGCCGCGGCGTACTTTTTGAGCCGCTCGGCGCATTCGGAAACGGTGCCGAACGCCGGCGGACACGCCCAGGTCGTGCCGTAGCGGCGGCATACGTTGCTTTCGCACATTTTCCTGACTTCTTCGCTCGTTTTCAGCTCCGAAGCGGGCACGAAACCGTATTGGAAAAAGCCGATTTCATCGGCGGCGCGCGCCGCAAGTTCTCTTTTATCCATCGCAGTTACTGTATTATTATGTTCCGTCCACGCTTCAAATGCATAGACATTCCGCGGAACTCGAATTCGCCCTCGATATCCGTTTCCACAACGAAGCCGGCGTTGCCGTCCGTCTTCTCGAAGCTGACGGATACCGCGCCTCGCGGCGTGTCGATATGACCCGACGCCTTGCTTACCTGCGGGATATCGACCGGCTTGACGATCAGTTTTTCCCAGCCGTGCGAGCCCTCCGGCTGACGAATTCCGAGGATATATCTGAACAAATACCTGTCGGACGAGCCGAACATCGGATGATCGAGCGAACGCGCCATATCCCAGTGCTCGCAGAGAGTCGTCATACCGTGGCTTTTCCACCAGCCGAAGCTGCATTCCTTCTCGGAGGTCATAAGCATAAACGCCAGATCCTCCCTGCCGCGCTCGAAAAGCAGGCGCAGGGTTATATCCGTGCCGAAGATACCGGTGTAAAGGCGCCGTTCCGCCTCGACGGAGGCGACGAGGTTATCCCACGTCCGCGCGTCGCCGAGCCCGAGATCGACCGCGTAGCAGTTGCCGAAAAGGGTGTTTTTCGCGAAATCTCCGGTCGCGGGATCGTAATAGTTTTTGACGATAACGTCGAGCAGAAAGCGTTTTTTCGCCTCGAAGGCGGGTATATCCTCTTCAAAGCCGAGCGCCCGCGCCGCTTCTATCGCCCTGCAAAGCGAACGGACGTAGAAATACGCGGTGACGTAAGGCGGCGGGAGCGCGACGTTCATACGCTCGCCCCAGCCGATCGGGACCGCCCACTCGCCGAGCCAGCTCATACGGTCGTTTTCGTCAACGTACATAACGCCGTCCGTGCTGACGCTGTCGAGATACCCGAAGTACTTTTTCGCCTGCGGATACATCTCCTTCAACGGCGCGATATCGCCGTATTGCCGCCAGAACTGATACGGCACCTCGATTATCGCGCATCCCCAGCCGCCCGGGCCGCCGCCCGAAGGGATATACGGCGCGGTGTGCTGAACGTGGCCGCTTTTTCTGTCCTGGCAGTCGGATATATCCTTCATCCACTTGCGGTAGAAGCTCTCGCAGTCGAGGATATTCATGACCGCCTCACAGGTGAGCTCGCCGTCGCCGGTGTAGCCGCGGCGCTCCATATGCGGACAGTCGGACGGAATGCCGCCGTGCATATTGTTCAGCTGCGTGCGGACGAAGGCGTCGTGATACCAGTTGAGCGTTTCGTTATCGCACTCGAAGGCGGCGGTCACGGCGACGTCGGTGTGTATGACCTCGACGCGCAGCACCTTCGCGCAGTCGCTTATCTCAAAGTAGCGGAAGCCCGACCACTTGAACATTTCGCTGTATTCGCGGACTCCGCGGCAGTCGTATTTCATCCACTGCCAGTGGTGATATTTCGGGTCTATCTCCCCCTCCGGCGTCACGCCCTCGCTGTGGCGCATACCGACCTTGCAGGGGCCGTCGGTCGTGAAAACGACCCTGCCGGTGACGTTTTCGCCGACGTCGTAGGTTATATGCCCGTCGCGGCGGGATATCTCCTTCGGTATTATCGTGCGTATTATGCGGTCGGGCGGGCAGTCGGAGAAGTAATAGTCGGTATCCGGCACGTCGGTCAGCTTGACCGGCTTCCAGCCGGTGAAGGCGCATTCCGCCTCGGAAACGTCGGGTATGTAATACGCGTCGTCCTGTATCTCGCAGCAGTAGAGATTGCAGCTCAAAAGCGGCGACTGCGCCCAGACGGCGCTTTCGTCGGAGACAAGCTCGCTGCCGTCGGCGAAGACGACGCGCCACGCCGCCTTCACGACGCCGTAGGGCTTTATCCACTCGTCCTCCGGCTTCTCCATATCGCCGTGGGCGTACCAGCCGGGGCCGAGATGCACGCAGAGCGCGTTTTTGCCGTCGACGAGGTAATCGCTTATATCGTATTTGACGGGATAGGTGCGGCTGCCGAGCTCTTCGCCGCTGTTTTTGACGCAGAGCAGATTGGGGTTATAGTGGTAGCAGCTGTTGAGCGGCAGGAAAAACCCGTCGCCGACGCGGCGGCCGTTGATATAAAGGTTGGCGTAGCCGAAGCCGCAGAGCGTGATCTCGGCGCTTTTGCAGGGCGCCTCGAACTCCGCGCGGATATAGGGCGAAATGCACCCCTCCTCGCAGGTTACCCATTTGGCGTTTCCGAAAACCTCGTTGAACTTCATAGCGTTTTCTCTCCTATGATCAGGTTAATAAACAACTTCAAAAAGGAAACCGTATTCTTTCTTCTGCTCTAAAAAACCCTTTGCTTTATCGTGGGTATCTTCACAATCGGAAAGATCTACACTATGCTCCAAAAACGGCTGCGTTTTTGTTTCAGTAATGATAAAAGAATCAATACCCAAAACAGGTATTCCTTCCTGACGGCATAACTCAACCAACTCTATGGCATCCTGATACTCATAATAATGAGTGTTTGCGCGAATCACCGCTCTTGATATGATTGACTCTTCAATACTGTCTCTCATTCTATAAACACATCTCAATCATTAGTTATAACAACCTCATCTGGATTGCTTTAGTCAAACATACTTTAATCAGCATTTGTAAACAAAAACGGGCTTGAGTTTTCCGTCTTCTTCAAAAACGTTATCCTCTTTTGCCGCGTTGACAAGCCCTATAAGCTCAATGGCACTTTCAATGCTGTCAAACAACCCGTATTCGTTCACTCCACACGATAGTTTGGATTGCAGGTCTTGAAAATACTGTCCTCCGTCGTTCCCGAAAAAAGCAGTATACAGCGGAGAAAGATGCATCGAATCTCCGGATACGTCATAACCAAGGAAATTGCCGTTTACACCTTTGGGGAAATCGACCTTGTTCTCCCCGAAAACAATTATACCAAGCTCTTTTATATGATTGGTTATACTCATTAAAGCGAACAGATTATTTTCCGAAAACGGTATACGCTCGCCATCGAATAAACTCAAATATTGTTTGATATCCTTTTTGTTAAAGTATCTGAAAATGTCTGCTCCCTCTGTTTCTATTCCGCCGTATACTCTTTTGGATGGTACTAAATTAATATATACCCTGTTCATTTCAGCGCCTCCTTCGAACGTTATTGACAAATAACCAACAGTCTCACTTATTCTTTTTAAGACCGCGCAGGTATTCTTTTTGCTCATCGGTCAGGCGGCGGCTCTCGATCGCCTTCTGTATCGCCTTGTTGTGCGTCCAGACGTCCGGCAGGCCGCGCTCGATGAAGGGCAGCACGTCGGCGTAACGCTTCGCGAGCGCGGTGGCGAAATACCACGCCGCCATCATCTTCACGTAATACTCGCCGCTCTCCACGGAGGCGACGAGCGCGGGATACTCCGGCTTGAACGCGGCGTCGAGAAAGAACGCCATAAGCATCCGTATGCCGAAGCGCACGGTATAGGTCTCGCCGGAGGCGATCCACCCGCGCGAAAGCGCCTCGAGCCGCGGCAGATCGCGTTTCAGCGCGGGCGGCGTAACGCAATCGCAGACCGCCCAGTTATCGATATACGGCAGGAAGCGTTCCAGCTCCGCGGCGCATTCGTCAAAGCCGCGCACGCGCTCGACGAGGAAACCGTGGAGCAGGTTTTCCTCGTGATACTTATGCGGCAGCGAGCGCAGGAACTCCCGCGCCTCCGGCGTTCCGGCGAGCTCGCGGGCGAGCGCGCGTATCTTCGGCACGCGCACCCCGAGGAAGCGTTCAGGCGGCAGGTTCGGCGTCAGCTTCGCGCTGAAATCGGCGTATTCCGGCTCCGCGAGCGCGGAAAGGCGTTCGGTAACGTTCATTTGTTTCTCCTACAAATCGACGCGCTTTTTCACGATCTGCGCGAGCTTGTACGCGCCGAGGATCTTGAGCACGTCGGGGATTATATACGGCAGCACGCAGAGCGTCAAAGCCGTCCAGACGCCGATGCCGCCGGTGTTCCTCGTATAAACGTAAACGAACCATCCGGTGCCGAAGGCGTAGCAGAGCAGCAGCGAAGCGAACGCCGCGGCGAGCGTTTTCAGCGCCGTCGGTTTCTTTATCAGCACGGCCTCCGCCAGCCAGCAGAAGAGCGCGGAGAGCAGGAAGCCCCAGATATAGCCGCCGGTCGGCCCGAGCAGCGCGGGAAGCCCCGGCTTGAAGCCGGAGAAGACCGGCACTCCGACGAGCCCGAGCGCGATATAGAGCGCCACGGAGAGAGTGCCTTTCAGCCCTCCGAGCGTGAAGATCGCCGCGTATACGCCGAATATCTGCAGCGTGAACGGCACCGACGGGATCGGTACCGTTATCCACGAGCATACGGTTATAAGCACCGCCGCGAGCGCGATCTCCACCGCGCCTTTGATTCTTCTTTCAGTAAGGGCCATCTGTTTTTCGCTCCGTTTTGCATCGGTTTCTTGACTTTTATGATACCACCGGCGGCCGGATATGTCAAGACGGCAGGGCGCTCCCTGCCGTCTTATTTGCGTTTTTTCGCGTTATTTTCTCAGATACTCGTCTCTGCCCGCTCCCACCGAAACGTAGCCGATACGGCAATTTACAGCGTCCTCGAGGTATTCGACGTAACGCCGCGCCGCCGCGGGCAGCTCCGAGTAGCTGCGGCAGCCGGAAACGTCGCCGAAACCGTCGACGTATTCGACCACGGGCTTCGCGCGGTCGAGGCGCGCTCCGCTGGGGAATTCGCAGGTGCGCTCGCCGTCGATCTCGTAGGCGACGCAGACTGGGATCTTATCCATATACGAGAGCACGTCGAGCTTCGTCAGCGCGAGCTCGTCCGCGCCCTGCATCTTCACGCCGTAGCGCGAGGCGGGCACGTCGAAGGGGCCTACCCTGCGCGGACGTCCGGTCGCGGCGCCGTATTCGCCGCCGGCGGCGCGGAGCTTCTCCGCCTCTTCGCCGAACATCTCGGCGGTGAAGGGACCTTCGCCCACGCAGGTGGAATACGCCTTCATTATGCCGATGACGTTATCCAGCTTCATGCCCGGCACGCCGGCGCCGATGGGCGCGTAGGCGGCGAGAGTTGTGGAGGACGAGGTGTAGGGATATATGCCGAACTCGACGTCGCGCAGGGCGCCGAGCTGCGCCTCGAACATCACGTTTTTGCCATCCGCGACCGCGCCGGTCAGGAAGGCGGTGACGTCCGTGATGAACGGCTTGACCGCTTCGCCGTAGACGCGCAGCCAACGCGCTATCTCGGCGGCGTCGATCTTCTTTCCGTAGCCGGCGAAGGTTATGTTTTTCCACTCCACGAGGTCGGCGAGCTTCGATTCGAGCCCGTCGTCGAAAAGGTCCTCCATGCGCAGGTCCTTTTTCATATACTTATCGGCGTAGACGGGGCCGATGCCGCGGCGGGTGGAGCCGTATTTCTTGTCTGCGAGACGGTCTTCCTCCATTATGTCCTGCATCTTGTGATAAGGCAGGCAGATGATCGCCTTGCTGCTTATTTTCAGGTTGGCGGGGGTGACGCTCACGCCCTTTTCCGCGAGGGAGGCGATCTCGCCGTGCAGATGCTCGAGGTCTATCACCATACCGTTGCCCATCACGTTGACCGTCGTTTCGCGCAGGATGCCGGACGGCAGCAGGTTGAGCACGAACTTGCCGCGCTCGTTGACGACGGTGTGCCCCGCGTTGTTGCCGCCCTGATAGCGGCAGATGACGTCGTAATCGGACGAAAGCAGGTCGACCATGCGCCCCTTTCCTTCGTCGCCCCAGTTGATGCCCACGACTGCTGTCAGCATAGCGTTTTACCCCTTTCCGAAATCGCCTTGAAAGAAAAAACAAACAACGGAAAATGTTATCACTTTTACGCTTTAATGTCAAGAAGCAAATAATGAAAAAATATGAAAAACTACGCCCTGCGGCGTTGTTTTATTCCTTTTATCCTATCGGCTCATTTACGGTGCTGCTCTTTGGTTATATCTTCCCACAGAAACGGAATACGCTTATGCGCTCCGAAAACGGGGCACGGCTCGAACTTCATCGGTTTGTTCCCGTTCTGTGACATCACATAGCCGCTCATATTCTCCGACGCATACTCGGTTATGCATCCTTCGGCGTTTCTGGAAAAGGTGTATTTGTTTTTCTTCAACAACTTGCTTCGGGTGCTGTAAGAATCAACGTGTGCGGTTTTAAGCATTTCACCATCATATTCAAATGATTCGACGTTGATTTCTACACAGCGGTCATCAAAGAAAGTCAGCGCAAATTCGTATCTAATGAGCTTGCCGTTCTCATAGCGGCATTCCGTTATGCCTTCAAGATCTTTGTCAAAGGCGTTGAATATAAACGAAAACGTCCTTTCCGGCTCTCGGTGAAAGAGCTCGATGCTGTATATGCCGTCCAGGTCGGCAGCGTATTTCTTGACACAGATCAGATATCCGTCTTTGTCAAAAACATACTCATAATCGTACTGCCCGGGCTTTGGGGTACGTTTATACAGTCTGCCTCTGCAGCTACCTGTGACATACATATCCGCCACACTCGGAGAATAGTAGCCGCGGTGTATGCACTCGCCGCCCTTTGAATACTCGCTCCGGTAAGCCGCAGCTTCCGCGGCTTTTCGCATATCTTCAAACGAACTTTCATACTGCCGTTTCAGCTCAAAAAATTTTCGATCCAGCTCATCATACGGCTCGCAGTCTTTGAGATTTTTCTCGGATTCACAATACGCCGTTTGCTCCTTGAATATCGGATGATTATGTAAGATGTCGTCCTGCGCTACTTTCAGCGCCTTATCGAACAGTTCCGCCGCCAACTTTTCGTATCCCTCGTCACCAAGAGCTTCGCGGAGGATCATCTCTTGTTCTGTCAACTCGGCGGGATCGTCGTGCGATTCTTTCATATCCATTCTCCTTTTGTCAGTTCTTCGGCTCGTCTTTCAAAACGGCGAGCAGGAAGGTCCATATCAGCAGGATATAGCAGACCGTTTTCGGCAGCATCAGCATACCGAGGATCGGCAGCATTCCCGCGGCGACCGCGACGGGCAAATAGAATACAAACGACAGCGTCACGTAAAGCCAGACGAAACGGAAGCGTTTCAGCTCTCCGCGCCTGCGGAAATACAAAACGACGATCAGCGCGCCGAGCGCCGCGAAAGGCAGGTTGCGCAGCACGCCCCAAAGCACGCCGCTTTCATTCGTCAGCCAGCCGTTCTGCGGGAAGGCGCAGAGCGCGAAGCGCAGCGCGGCGAGCGCGTAGACCGCGGCGGTTGCGCCCTTCGTCTCCTTCGCGCCGTAAAGTCCGCGCCATATGTGATACATAAGCACGTAAAAGACCGTCATCGTCAGCGACGTGACGAGCTTGCCGACGCCGAGCCAAAGGGTAAAGTCCGCTTCGCAAAAATAATTGAGCACGCGCGGCACGAGATGGAACGCGTCCCCGACGCCGAGGATAAGCGCGGCAAAGCCCATCAGCTTTTCGGTTTTGCCACGCGCTTTCGCAAGCATGACGCATCCGGCAATTATCGCGAAAAGCAGATAGAGTATGTCAAATGTCGATTCACCGTATTTCATAGTCGCTCCTTTCAAGCGAATGACTACTTCCCTTTGCGTTTCTTTATCGCAACGGGGATCGCGACGGACGCTGCGCCCGCGGCGGCCGCGCCGACCGCGATAAGTATGATCGGCAGGACGCCGTTCGGCTTGTTCCCGGCGGGCTCGCTGCCCTGCGGGGCTTCCGCGCCGGACGACGGCTCGTCCGCGAAGATCTCACCGGGGTCGCCGACGGCGTAGACGTAGCCGCCGAGCGAGGTATCGGTAAAGGTGAGGTAGTCGCCGTAAGCGTCGTGCTCGAGGCGAGTGTCGCCGGCGAAGTCAACGTCGCCGTTTTTGACGCGGTAAAGCCGCGCGTCCGCAGGCACGCTGCCCGCGGGGAGCTGCAGCAGCGTTTCGCACGGGAACGGCAGTTCGGCGCCGGCGCCGAAGTCAAAGTCCACGCGGTATTTTTCCGCCGGCTCTACGCTCCTGCGCAGGTAGCGGAAGCCGTCCGCAGCCGCGCCGAGCTTTTCGCGCAGGGCGGCGAAGTCCGCTTCGGTCATGTTATGCAGCGTTTCCAGCTCCGCGGGCGAAAGCCAGCTTTTCATGAAACGCACGGTCATCAGATAGGTTCCTTCCACGCGGCGCGAGAAGATGAACATCTCGTCGAGGTCCTGCTTTGCGGCGTCTTCGACAAGCTGTGCGTCGGGCGGGATCACGACCTCGAGGCCGGTGTTTTCGGGCGGGTTCTCCGGCGGGTTGCCGGGGTCGCCGGGGTCGCCGGGGTCGCCGCCGGGGTTATCCGTCCCGCCGTTGTCTCCGTTGCCGCCTCCGTTACCGGAGCCGCCGGAGTTTCCTCCGTTTCCGCTCCCCGAGCCGCCTCCGTTTACAGTGCCGCCGCCGAGGACTTTGTAGAACTCCGTCCTCGTGCTCGCGCCGTATTTCGCCATCGCCTGATACGGCGTTACGCCCGTGCCGAAGCGCGAGGCGTTGTAGGTGTAGTATTCGTGGCGTCCCCACGCGCCTGCGTCAAGCTTTGCGCCGTCCGGCGGGTAGACGCCGTGCCCGATCTCGATCTTCTGCCCCTGCGAATCGACTGTGTACCAGCCGGTGCCGTAGCAGACGGTGCATTTGCCTGGCTGACCCATCTCGTTGCACTTGCACTTAAACTTCTTCTCGCCGTGGCACGCGTCGCAGAGGTATTTGCCCGTGCCGTTGCAGTTCGGGCAGACGCTTCCGTCAGACAGATAGCCGCTGCCGTCGCAGCCGATGGGGGTGCCGTCGCCGGTGTGGTTAGTGCCGCATTTTCTCATACCGTCCGCGTCGCAGAAATCACAGCGAAGCCAGCCGTCTCCCGTGCCCTCCGGCGTATTCTTGGGGTCGCAGAGCCCGCATCTGCCGCTGCCGTCGCATATAACGCAAACGGCGTAGACCGTGGCGGCGTGAGTATGCACGGCGAAAAAGGGCGCTATGACAAGCGCCGGAAGCAGCAGCGCCGCGGTCAGTATAAAAGCAATGGTTTTTCTCATATGTCCCTCCACGGTTGTTTCTTTATCTTCGGCGCGGTGAGCGCGAAGCTCGCGCCGAGCCGTTTCAAGCCTTCCCCTTGAGGGGAAGGTGCCCCGAAGGGGCGGATGAGGTGTCAATGTGATTCAATATATCCTCACATACCCCTCTGAAATTCTTTTTCACATCGAGATTAGTGTATCTTAAAACAGTCAATCCCAGACTACTCAAAAACTTGTCTCTCGCCTTATCGCCTGCTATGCCGGCTTCCGCATAATGCTGCGAACCGTCGAGCTCTATCACCAGTTTTGCATCCGCGCAATAGAAATCCACAATATACCTGCCTATTACCTTTTGTCTGTTTACGGTAACGGACAGGGTTTTAAGGAAGTCATACCAAAGATGGCGCTCTTCCTTTGTCATATTCTTTCTCAAGCTTTGCGCATTTGGTTTCAGATCCGGATTTCGTGTTTCGTTCATTTTACACCTCATCCGTCTTGCCGCCTGCGGCGGCAATCCACCTTCCCCTCAAGGGGAAGGCTTTTCGCACTTCGTCTCTATCTTCGGCGCGGTGAGCGCGAAGCTCGCGCCGAGGAGCATTTTCACCGTTTCCGCGTCGGCGGAGCCGTCGAGCGCGACGGTTATCCAGTGCGTCTTGTTCATATGATACGCGGGAAAAACGCCGGTCTGCTTCGTCACAGAGCCGACGAGCAGCGGATCGCATTTCAGGTTGACTACGTCGATATCGCCCCCGCCCGCGAGCTTCAGCTTCGCGCGCGGAATCGTCATTATCAGCGCGAACCACTTTTTGCTCCCGCCGTGGCGGAAGACGCGATTATCGGGATAATCCATCCACGGCGCGTCGGGCGACGCGCCGTACTGCTCCGATATGTATTCTGTCAGTTCGGCTCTTGTCATCGTTTCAGCAGGTACGCGGCGAGCAGGTCGTAGGTCGCCTTCAGCCCGTCGACGTGGGTGCGCTCGTAGCCGTGGCTGTTGGCGGTGCCGAAGCCGATGGCGGCGTGGCGGATATCGTGGCCGGCGACGAGACTGACGTCGCAGTCGGTGCCGTAATGCGGGGTGAAGATATCCATTACGAAGTCGACGCCCGCTTCGAGCGCGGTCTGCCGCAGTTCGTTAGTCATTCCCCAGTGGTACGGGAAGCGCGAATCCTTCGCGAAGATCGTTACCTTGTGCTCGTCCGAGGTCTGATCGGGGCCGGTAGGCGCGATGTCGACGGCGAGCATATCGCAGACGCCGTCCGGCAGCCAGGAGGTGCCGTGGCCGATCTCTTCGTAGGCGGCGAAATAGAAATACGTCCTGCGCGGGAGCGCGGCGCCGCATTCCTTCAGCGCCTTCAGCGCGGTCAGCAGGATCGCGACGGCGGCTTTGTCGTCGATGAAGCGCGCCTTGATATATCCGCCGGAAAGCTCGAGGCGCGGCTCGAGCGCGATCATATCGCCGGTGGCTACGCCGAGTTTCGCGACGTCTTCGGCGGATTTCACGTCGCAGTCGAGCACGACGCAGACGTTTTTGCGGAAGTCCGGCGGCGTGTCGCGCAGCTCCTCCTCGGTGACGTGGACGGAGTTCGGCGTGCGGCATACCGTGCCGGTGAAGACCTTGCCGCCGCGCGTGTGGACGCGGACGTTCTCGGTCATGCAATAGAAGGGATATAGACCGCCGACGGGGCATACGTTCAGCGTGCCGTCGGGGTTGACCTTGCGCACCATCAGGCCTATGTCGTCGAAGTGCGCGGAGACCGCGAGAGCTTCGCCTTCGCCGCCGAGGTCGGCGACCACGCCTCCCTTGCGGGTGACGTGATAGGCGTATCCGAGCCCGTCGAGCGCAGAGCAGATAAGGGACTGTATTTCTTCATACTGTCCGGTAGTGCTGTCGACGGCGAGCAGTTTTTTGAAGGTTTCGAGGCAGTAGTCCGCGTCAAAGGCGGGTAGCTTTGTCATAAGATTACTTCCCTTCGGTTATTTCAGTATCCCGTCGAGGAGCGGGTATATCTCGTCCTCGCTCGTATACGGGTGGATGACGAAGTAGGGATCGCCGGTAAGCATCGCGGAAAGCTGCGTCTTGCCGCGGTCGTAGAAGACGTGGCAGGGCTTGCCGAGCTTTTCCGCGTAGGCGAGTTCGTAGCCGACGCCGAGCGACGGGCAGGTGCATTCCGCGACGAGCAGGTCGCATTCGCGCAGCCAGGCGGTGTCCTGGTCGTATATCGCGGCTTCCGCGGACGCGGAACCCTCGAGCACGCTCAAAGAAAGGTCGCCGACGTGCTCGGTAAGCACGGTATCGGTACGGTTTATGTACGCGATGATGCGGCGGTAAAGCTCCGCGTCGACGCGCCCGCCGCGTATAGAGCCGGCGAAGTAGACTTTTTTATTCATACGATCTCCTCCGCTTCCTCGTTCAGATCGGGCGCAGGCAGGGCCGCGCCGTCGACTTCGATCATCAGGTTCGAAAAGAAAGCGGCAGCCGTTTCGACGTCGGACGTTTTCACGGTCAGGCATCTCTTATCGGTAAGCTTTGCACATATTTCGGTTTCTTCCGCGTTATAGACCGCGATCACCGTTTTCGAAAGCTTCCCGACGGTAAGCTTTTCCGGCGCCTTGCTCTTCATGAAACCTACAAGCGCGTCGAAGCCGTTTTCGTAATCAAGCCCTTCTATCCTGACGTCTACCGTCTTTCCGTCTACCGTCGTAAAGACGCAGGAGTCATAGCCGCCGGGCGCGGCCGAATAGGCGGCGCCGTACCTGATACGAAGCTCCACGGGCGGCTCGGTGCCCGAAATCCACCTCACTTCCGCCTTCTCCCATTCGCCGGGCTCGGACGAGGATACGTCCGGCTCCGACGACGGGGCGGACGGCGCTTTCGCGCCGCAGGCGCAGCAGCACACGGCGAGCGCGGCGATGAGCAGCGCGGCCGATATCTTTTTCAGCGTTTCTGTTTTCATGCTTTCTCCTCAGGCGGTCGGCCGCGGTTATCGCAAAGCGCGGCGAAACGCGGATCACTTCGTTTATTATCTCACTTCTGCTTTTTGAACGCCTTGAATCTGGCGATGGCTTCGTTCAGCACGGGCGCGAGCTTCGGCTCGATCTTCGTCATCGCGCCGGCGGAAAAGATAACGCCGTTCAGCTCGCGTTTGGTCAGCTCCTTGTCGGGAGTTTTGATCGCGTTCAGCAGCGTTTTCGCTACGTCGCCGTACTTTACGCCGTACTCACCGTTCTCCACCTTGGGAGCGACGGTTTCGGTCACGAATTCGAGCGCGCCGACGGAAAAAAGATCCGATACCTTCGGCAGCGCGATTTCTTTGGAACGTCCGAAAAGTCCCATAATCATACCTCTTTCTGTTTTTATTAGTCTTTATTCAGAGCGCGCAGACGCGCGGCTTCGGCAAGAAGGTCGTAAACGCCGTCCTCGGAGAGCACTCCGCGCTTCAGCTCCGGCGGGAGCTTGCCCGCCTCGTCGGCGGCGAAGTCCTTTTTCCACTCCGGACCGGTGTAGTACGCCTCAAGCTCCGCGAGCTCCGGCGCGAGCGCCTCGAGCGCTTCGAGCGCGGACTCCGCATCGCAGACGCTTCGCGAGAGCTTGTCGTATATCTCTTCGTACCGCTCGATGCGGAGTATCCGTTTGTTTTTGCGTTCCATGCTCACGCCTCGATACCGCATCTGGCGAGGAAGCGGGTCAGCCCCTCGGGCGTTTCGTCCGCGAGATCGAGCCCCGTATCGCCGAGCGCCACCATCTTGTTCGTCCCGTGGTAGTCGCTGCCGGCGGTAACGTACAGTCCGAACCGCACGGCGAACGCGAGCATGTCACGGGTCATCCTCGTTGTAAAGCCGGAATAGAAGCACTCGACGCCCGCGAGCCCGAAGCCGATAAGCTTTTTCAGCCGCTCCTCCATCTCGTCGCCGAGGATGAGCTGGTCGCCGTCGCCGTAGGTCGGGTGCGCCAGCACGGGAATTCCACCGCCCGCGATTATGCGTTCTATCGCGTATTCCGGACGGATGTACTCGCTTCTGAAGCGCTTGCGGTTGATGAATTCGTCTATCGCCTGCTTTTTGTCGTCGGCGTAGCCGAGCTTCACCATGAGGTTGGCGATGTGCGGCTTGCCGGGGTTGTCCAGCGCGAGCAGCGCGCGGACTTCATCCTCCGGGAAGGTGAAGCCGAACTCGGTTTCAAGAAACTCCAGCCGCGCGCGGACCTTGTTCATACGGTTGTTGTGGCCGGTTTCGGTCAGCTCGCGGATCGGCGCGGAATCCGGGTCGAAGCCGTAGCCGAGGACGTGATACTTCCCGTCCTCGTCCCGTGTGGAGAACTCCGCGCCGGTGACGTAGGTCAGCCCTTCGCCGAGCAGCGCGGGTATGACGCCGCACGCCTTGACCGCGTCGTGATCCGTGACCGAGAATACGTTTATCCCCGCTTCGCGGACGCGCGCGACGATCTCCTCCGGCGTGTCGGTGCCGTCGGAGACCGTAGTGTGCATATGCAGGTCGATCTTAAGAGAAATACTCATTTCTATCCCGATTCCTTCAGATGTTTTTCTTGAGAGTCAGAATGTTTTTGCCGTCCTTGTATTCGTAGGCGACGTCGTCCATCAGTTTCTTCGTCATGAAGATGCCGAGACCGCCGATGCCGCGTTCCTCGGCGGAAAGCGTCACGTCGGGATCCTCCTTGGCGAGCGGATCGTACGGCACGCCGTGGTCGACGAAGGTTATCGTCACGGTCACCGGATCGCCGGAGACCTCTACGCGAACTATCGCGTTGCCCTTGTCGGGCGCGTAGGCGTAGCTCGAGATATTGACGAATATCTCCTCGACCGCGAGGTTGATCTGCATCTGCGCCTTCATCGGACAGCCCGCGGCTTCGAGGCGTTCGTCGACGAACGCCTGAACGTCGTCGAGATTTTCCGCAATCGCTTCGATCTCAAGCTCGTCAGGGTTAAAAAGCAGAGTGTCGTTCTTCTCGAGCAGCTCGATGAGGCGTCCGCGCCAGAATTCTATCTGCTTCCTGCCCTCTTCGGTATCCATACCGCCGCGGCGGATGGAACGGCGCACAAGGCGCGTGTAGCCGATGATCTGCGCCTTTTCCTCCACCTCGCGAATCTTCACCTCGCACCTCGTGCCGAGGTATTCCGCGAGCGCCTTGCGCCAGAACTCCTTTGAGGTTTCGTAGTCATAGCCCTGGAACTTCTTTACCAATTCGCGGTCGACTTCGTAGAAGCCGACGAAGCCGTTATACATACTCGCCAGCTCGAATATCGGGTTGCCGACGGCGAGGGTATCCATATCGATGATAAGCACCTCGTCGTTCTGCAGCATGAGGTTGCCGGTGTGGTAGTCGCCGTGGATCATGTGGTCGTCGTGCGGAACGGCCTCGACCATATCCACGAGCTTTTTACCGAGCCCTTCGGGCAGGTAGTCCACCATAAAGCGCGCCCAGGAGATTACGGTATCGCGGATGGAGGGCAGCTTGCCCGCCGGAACGAGCGTGCCGTGAATCGTCTTCAGCATTTTCACGTATTCGCCGACGCACCAGTCGCGCTTCTCCGGCTCGTTCGTGATTATCTTCGAGAAGGAGTTGGCGTCAAGCATCTCGAAGACGGTGCCGTAAGAGTCGCCGACCTTGACGACGTCATAGGAGATCGAAGTCGGGATACCGAGTATAAGCGCGAGCTTGGCGACCTCGCGCTCGTGACGGATGTCGTCGAGCGCGTCGGCGTTGTGATACACCTTGACCACGGTGTCGCGGTTGTAGCGGTAGACCGTTCCGTTCGCGCCGCGTCCGAGTATTTCGCAGCCGTCGACGGAGACGACGCGGTACGCCTTCTCCACCGTCATCATTTCGGTAAAGCCGGTCATGTCGAGAATCTCGTATACCTCGGAGCTGACGCCGGTGATGCGCAGATCGGGGTAGGTTTTTTTCAGGCGCAGGATAACGCGCAGTCCGGCGCTGGAGATGTACTCAAGCTCCGAAGCGTCGATAACGAGCGTGTCGAGCTGCGCGCCGCCTATATCAGCAAGGATGTTCTGCTCGACCTCGGCGGAGTTGTTGGAGTCTATCCTGCCGGCCATTTTTATTGTAAGGTTTTTTCCTTCCATAACGTTTATCTCCTTTCCGCTTCAGCGGTCAATCTTTCTTTTCCGCCTCGGCGGGTTTGTTCTTGTATTCGACGCAGAGCATCGTCAGATCGTCGAACTGCTCGGCGCCCGCGACGAATCCGTCGATTGCGTCGCGCACGTTTTTCAGTATGCCTTCGGGCGACGCGTCCGGATCGGAGTTCAGAGCGGCAAGCATACGCTCGACGCCGAACATATTGTTATCCGCGTCGTTTGCCTCCGGCGCGCCGTCGGTGTAGACGAACAACTTTGCCCCCGGCTCGAGCTGCAGCTCGTAGCCCTTGTACTTCACGCCGTCCATAGCGCCGACGGGCAGGCCGTGCTTATCCTTCAGCAGCTCGAAGGAGCCGTCCGCGTGCTTTACGGCCGGATATTCGTGGCCGGCGTTCGCCGCGCGGAGCGTTCCGGTCTTCAGGTCGAGTGTGCCGAGCCAGAGCGTGACGAACATATCCGCCTTGTTGCGCTTGCATATGGCGTTATTGACGGCGGTAAGAACGTCCTCCGGCGCGAGGCAGGTGCGCATCTTTTCGGATACAAGTATGTTCGTTACCATCATGAACAGCGCCGCGGGAATGCCCTTGCCGGAAACGTCTCCGATGACCATTCCCAGATGCGTTTCGTCAATCATATAGAAGTTGTAGAAGTCGCCGCCGACCGCCTTCGCCGGAGTCATGGAAGCGTAGATATCGAAATCCTCTCTTTCCGGGAACGCCGGGAAAACGTTCGGGATCGAGTTGACCTGTATCGTGGTGGCGAGCGAAAGCTCGGTGCCGATACGCTCCTTCTCCGCAGTCGCAGCGGTAAGGTTGTCGATGTAATTGACCATATCGGTTTCCAGCGTATCGACGGAGAGCGCCATATCGTGTATCTCTTTGAAACGGCTGACGCCGCCCAGCGGTTCACCCTTCGTATTCTCCTTAGCGAAACGGGTAGTCTCCGCGGAAACTCTGCGTATCGGCCTCATGATACGGCGGCGCAGGAACAGCGAGAATACAACTCCGGCTATGACCGCAAGGGCCAGTGTCCATATGACGACGTTGATGATATAAGGCCGCCTCGCGTCCGCAAGCTCGCGCGTCGGGCGCTGCATACAGAGTATTCCGGTGACTTCGCCGGAGGTGTTCCTGACAGGAACCAGCGTAGTTATATGCGGATGCTGGCCGTCGGTCGTGTTTATACGGAAAAGCGTCTCGTAAAGCGATTCCTTGTCGTAAAGCCGCTTATACTTCTGCCGATATTCGTCGTTGGTCGTATCGCGCTTGAAGCCGAGCTCCCACGGAGTATAGCTCGTATCGTCGACGGAATTGTCGACGGAGTTGAATACGGAAACGAATCTGCCGTAATCGCTACGGTCGACGACGATGACGTAGACGAGCGAAACGCTTATCTTTTTGCAGTAGGTATCGAGATAGTTCTTCGTGCGCTCGTACTCCTCCGTGTTCCGGCCGGCAAGGTAATTCTCAAGGTGATTCCCGTTGACGAGCATCGCGGCGGTGTCAGCCATGTGGTAGGTCGTCGTGGTGTATTCTTCCTTGAACGCATCTGTAAAATTCACAAGGCCGATGATACTGACGATAACGCCCAGCGTAATGAGGAGCAATACGACCGCGGCTATAATGTTGACGGTCATACTTGTGCGCAATATGCCGAATATCTTGAATCTGTTTTTCTTTTTTTCTTTCATCAGGCGCATAGCGCTCCTTTCGGGTAAGTGTGTGGCGGTAACGGAATTACTCTATGGTCAGGATCTCCGAGAAGCCGGTGATATCGAATATCTCCATGATCGGCTCGCTGACGTTGATAAGTTTCATCTCGCCCTGCTTCGCCATCGCCTTCTGCGTCGAGAGCAGGACGCGCAGGCCGGCGGAGGAGACGTACTCCAGCTTTTCGAGGTCGAGGGTCAGCTCGCCGACTCCGGCGATGCTCTCCTGCAGCGCGGCTTCCAGCTCGGGCGCGGTGACGGTGTCGAGGCGTCCCTCGAGCGCGAAGCGGGCTTTTCCGTTTTCGGACGTTTTGTTGATGTTCAGCATGATTTTTCTCCCTTTCTGTTTATATATCCCGCGGTTTGCGGAATGGTTAAAGCGGGCTTTCCCCTCTTTAATAAAAACTAATCTGTTGTTTCCCTAATCCGTCGCCGACGCCATGATCACGGCGAAGCGGTCGAGCGTTTCGTCGCAGACCGTCAGGCAGAGAGTTCCCCACCACTCGCGGCCGTCGTCGAAGTATTCCGACCAGTCGGTCGTCCATTCGTATACCTCGAGGCCGTCCGTCCCGTTCGGGAAAAGCGCGGCGTTGACTTTGTCAAAATCAGCGTCGGTATACACGCTCCCGTACGGCGGCGAAAGGAACGCCATCCGGTAGTTGAGCTTACCGTCTTTGTCCGCGGGAGCGAAAAGCTCCGCGGCCGTAATCGGCTTTGCCTCCGCTTCGGCGGCGTCGTAATCCCATATCGCTTCGCCGTCGTCACTATCGGTGAAAAGCTTGCGGCAGGCGCGGAAGAGCGCCGTCCGGTGCGCGTTTTCGCCGGTCGCGTTACGCTCGTTTTCCACAAGGCAGTAGTCGACGGCGAGGTCGGGGTATCCGGCGATCAGCGAGGAAAAACGCTCGTCATTGATTATGAATCTGTCTTCGTCAGCGCCGGCCGTCTCGGGATATTCGACCTTTTCACTCTGGCGACGCTCTTTTTCGGCAATCTTCTTCGGCTCGACGCCGAAGACGCGCTCCGCGTCGTCTATGCCGATATTTCCCATACCGGCGGCGTATTCGACCATCCGGCAGAAGTCGCGCGCGTCGTATTCGCGGCCGGTTATCGAAGCCGTCGTTCCGCCGCCGCGGAAAATATCCAGCAGCGCCGACGGATCGAACGCGTTGTGCACCGCGGTCGTGAAGCCGTCTTCGCCTGTTACGTAAAGGCACGGCTCGTACGGATGGCAGGTAAGCTTGTACGCCCTGCCGTCCGCGGCGAGATACGGGCATCCGTCTTTCGACCCGAGCGCATAGCGTCCGTCGCGGTACGCGACGTCGTCAAGGACGATACCGCGCGGAGTTTCCGGTTCCTTCATACTTCTCCTTTATTCACGTCCGCCGGACCTGAGCCAGTCCTCTTTCGTCAGGCGGTTCATATACTCGGTGTGTTTCACGCCGGGTATCCGACACGGTTTATCGGGCACGGTGTGGTGGTAAACGAAGCCGCACTTTTCCTGCGCGCGCTTCGACTTCGCGTTGCCCTCGTAGTAGCCGCACCAGAGCGCTTCGCAGCCGAGCTCGGTGAAGGCGCGCTTCTGCAGCGCGCGCACCGCCTCGGGAATGTAGCCGTTGCCCCAGAACGGAACGGCTACCCAGAAGCCGACCTCGAGGTCGCCGTCGGCGATATCTCCGTCCGTCTTCTCCGGCTTGAAAAGTCCGATGCTGCCTATCGGGCGGCTATCCTCTTTCAAGCAGACGGCGTAGGTCTCGGGAGCGGAAAGCACTGTGCGGATTATCTCGCGGCTGTTCTCCACGCTCGTGTGCGCCTCCCAGCCGGCGGCGGGGCCGACGCGTTCGTCCTTCGCGTATTCGTATAAATCCTCCGCGTCCGATTCCTCCCACGGACGCAGGATGAGACGTTCGGTCTCGATCATCATTGATCCTCCGTAGAAGTTGATAATCGCGTTTATCGCCTCTTCATAGTCGCCGTCTATCAGCGCGACGCGCTCGCCGGCGGCGCGAAAGCCCTCCGCGTATCTGCGGTTATCCGCCTTGATCTCTTCGATATCGCATTCGCCGTAAAGCCGCGCTTCTATATCGGAGGCGTGCGCCTTTATATCCTCGAAATGCGCGTCCGCGTAGGCGTCGGTGAAAGCGAGGCAGATAAAACGAACGTCGGCAAGGTATTCTTCGCTGAAGTCCCCGCGCCATCCGAACGGGATATAGCAGCCCTCGACGATAAGATTCTGCTTATTCTCTATCGCCGTCTTTATCATCTCGCGGACGATCGGCCACAGGTATTCCGTCAGCGCGTCGTCGTCCTCGGGCGTGAGGTCCGTGCTGCCGCTGCGGATGAGCCCCATCTTCAGATGGTCTGCGGAAAGATACGGGTATTTGTATTTCTCGAGCATCCGCTGCGCAAGCAGCGTTTTGCCCGTGTGCGACGCTCCGGTTATTATGATTATCATACTGCTTTCGCTCCCGAAAAAGTCAACGGTAATACTTCTCTATCCCGCCGTAGCCCATGATGAGCTTGCCGCGGCGGGTCTTCTCAATGAAGCTGTTCAGCCGCTTCGCGAACTCGTCGGGGCGCTTTCTCGCCGCCTCGATATAGGCGACGCGGATGCGCTTGTACGGCTCTGAAAAGCGCTGATAGTTCGCCCACGCCGTTTCGTCCGCTTTAAGCGCGTCGGTTATGTCCCGCGGGAAAACGAACGGCGCTCTGATTATCGGGAGCACGCTTTCGCGCACCGAGGGGTGTATCATTCCGCGCGCGTCGAGCCATATAAGACGCTCGATATTCGGGCGGGAGTAAGGGCTGCCCTTTTTCCGCGGCGTGAAGCGGCGGGCGCAGTGGAATTCGTCCGGGCGGCTGTTTGTGCTGTCTATCCAGCCGAAGCAGAGCGCCTCCTCGACCGCGTCGTTGTAGGAGAGCGCCGGCTCGCCGGCGGCTTTCGTCGGGAAAATGAACCATATCTCCGAATCCGTCCTGAAATGCGTAGCGAGATATTCGCGCCATTCGCGTCTGTCGCTCGTGTAAAACGTCTCCATAAATCACCCCGAAAGCCATGCCGCGCCGTTACGCGGCAGAGCTACGCTCTGTTGAATTCTTCCTTGCCCTGCCTGCAGCGCGGGCATTTCCAGTCGGCCGGCAGATCCTCAAACGCGACGCCGCCGTTCTCGGCGGGATCGTAAACGTATCCGCAGATCGAGCAGACGTATTTGCCGCTCGACTCGCGCGCTCCGAAATCTATCTCGTCAAAGACCGTTTCGGGCGGATTATCGAGGTCCGCTACGCGCTTATCCTCAAGGTTTTCGTACCCCTGCGGAGTGTGCGTGCCGCAGTACACCGTCGGGTGATTGCGGATGAATTCGCGCACGCGGTCGAGCGTTTCGCGCGCGGCGGGCAGGTCCTCGAAAACGACGGAGAGCTTGTTCTCGTAAAGCGCCTCGTCAACGTAGGTCACGTCGCCGTGGAGCATATAGAACAGCCCGCCGCTTTCCGCGACGACTATGCTGTTGCCGTTCGTGTGCCCCTTCGCCTTCACGTAATAAACGCCGTCGGCGATCTTTTGGCAGGCAGGGAAATTATAGTACGCGCCGTCGGTGAACTCGACGGGGACGACGTTTCCGAGTCCCTGAAGCTCCGGCGCGTTCATCTCTTCCGCGTTGACGAATATCCCCGCGTTCGGGAAGGAGCGCAGTTCTCCGGAGTGATCCGCGTGCTTGTGAGTGAGGAGTATCTTCGTGACCTGCTCCGGCTTGTAGCCGAGCGCGGCGAACGCCTCAACGTAGCTGCATATATCCCTGCCGGTGAACGCGGGACTGTTTTCGTCCGGCGTCTCCTCCGGCGTTCCGGCCGGAAGCCCGGTATCGACGAGTATGACCTCGTCGCCGGTGTCTATGAGATAATTCTGCAGACTGCCCCTGTATCTGACGTTCTTATCGAATTTCTCAGGCCCCTCTTCGCCGCCGAAGGCGAAGGGCTGGGAGTAAAAACCGTTTTTTCTGAATTTTACAGCTTTGATTATCATACCGATTCCCCTTATTTGATCTTCAGCCCGTCGCTGAACGCGTCGCCGACTCTGCCGCCGACCTTGTAATATCCGTGAGTGTAGGGGTCGAATGCGATCGCTTCGAGCGAGTCGATATCGACCTTGCCGTCCTTCATATTCGCCTCTTCAACGGAGGTGCGAAGCACCTTTCCGATCACGCCGAGTCCCGTCGCGTCGTTCTGGAACTCCACGAAGCCGCACTCCATGGCGATAGGCAGCTCGTTTATGACCGGCGCGTCGACGAGGTCGGATTTCACGAAGGTCATGCCGCTTTTCGCGAACTTATCCGCGACCTTGTTGCCGCTGACGACGCCGAAGTAGTCGGCCTCCTTAACGTGCTTCGCGTCGGCGATATGGACGACGAAGCCGCCCCTCGCCTTGATGTTCTGCACGGTTTTATGCGTTTCGGTCAGGTTGAGAGCGACCATGTCGCGGTCGAGCATCGTGCCCCATGCGGCGTTCATCACGTCGACGCTGCCGTCCTCGTTGAAGGTGGAAATGAGCAGCACGGGCATCGGGAAGATCGCTTCCGTTGTTTTGATCTGTTTTTTCATCGTGTTTTCCTCCGTTTGAATGATTATTACTCCGAATACTTAAAGCGTAGTATACAGATTTATGCGCTTTCGCGAAGCAGGAAATCCTTATCCTCGTCTATCATCTCGAGCATGATCCCACCGAACTTCTCGTCGAACTGTGCGCCGAGCCCGTTCTCGATCTCCTCGCGTACCTTGCTCTGCGGCATCGCATCTCTGTAGCTGCGCTTGCTGGTCATAGCGTCGTAGGCGTCCGCGACGGCGAGGATCCGCGCCTCGACGGGGATCTCGTCGCCCTTCAGGCCGGAGGGATAGCCGGCGCCGTCGATCCTCTCGTGGTGGCGCCGCGCTCCGACGGCGAGCTCGGGCATTTCCTCGATCTTGTCAAGTATCCTCGCGCCGAAGCCGATGTTGAAGCTGACGGCGGTGTATTCCCTGCCGGTGACGGCGGTTTCGGCGGCGCCGCCCTTGACTTCAAGTACCTTGTTGTCTTCGGTGCGGCTGTAGCTGATGAAGACGTATGCCACGTAGCCGCCGGCGACGAGCAGTATCACCGAAAGAACGGCGACAGGTATCTTCCACCACAGGCCTTATCTCTTTTTAACGGTTCCCATAACGCCTCACCCTTTCAAACGGTTTGACCGCAATTTGAATAATGAGACCGCTTCAGAAGTTCAACTCGAATATTTCAAAAACGGGTATGCCTTCGATATCGCGCAGGCGGTCGATCCTGCCCGCGCTGACGAAGCCCCTCGAAACGTAAAGCTCCGCCGCGGGAAGATTCTCTGGAACTATGTCCAGACGGACGGCTTTGTAGCCCTTCGCCTTAGCGAAAGCTATGCTGCCGTCGACCATGAATCCGCCGACGCCGAGGCGTTCGTATTCCGGATCGACGGCGAGGATGTGGAGCACCAGATATTCGCCTTCGCGCAGATCTCTGCTCCAGCCGCCGAGCTCGTATTTGCCCTCCGGACTTTCGTTAAGCACGACCGCGCCGAGGATCCTTCCGCCGTCGACGCAGGCGAACTGCTCGCCGCGCCTTATCGCTTCGGCGACGTATTCGCGGCTCGGGTGGTATTTCGACCACTTCGGGTAATTTACTGTGCGCTCGAGCTTCTCCACCGCGCGCTCGTACATTCCGGCGACGGCGTCGAACTGCGACGTATCAACTTTTGTGAATACGGGATTGGTCATGGTTTTCATAATAAAAGCGTATTCACCCTTCGCTTTCCGTTCGGTATCCGGAAAGATACGGGGCGTAACGTCACGCGGCGGACGCGGCCGCCAAAGCGACGATCCTCTTCGTTTTGTTTCTTGTGACTTCAACCGGTCTCATGCGTTTTTCTCCCCGTTCAGATCATTTTATAAAGCTCGTAGCAGTCGTGTCCTTCGGGAACGTCTTTGAGTTCGCCTCTGACAAGATAGCCGTTCTTTTTGAAGAAACCGACATTCCAGTCGCCCGCGGTCGTCAAAACCATTGACGCGCCGTTTTCCTTCGCGAATGCTTCCGTTTCCTTCAACAAACGCGTGCCCAGTCCCCGGCGGCGCAGCGGCTCTTCCACAAACAGAGCGTCGACAAAGCCATACGAGTCTTTGTCAACGTCCGCGATCACGCCCGCAATTAACCCGCCGTCTTTATCGATAAGTTTCTTGTAAAAACCGGCGTTTTCATATTTCGGCTCGTAGGCCTCGCTGTAAGTATCTATTCCCTTTTCGATGACCTCCGCGTCGTCCTCGCCGCCGAGCGAAACCTTGAACCGCTCGCCGCTGTTGTCCGACGGCACGTATTCGGGCGTATCTTTGTCAAGATACTTGACCAGAGAATAACTGATATAGCCGTTCGGCTTTTTAAGAGTTGTAAAAACCGTGTAGCCGTGCTTCTCATAGAACGGCCTCGCCATAAAGCTGGCGGTGCCGAGCGTCACAACGCGGCAGCGCTTCTCTCTCGCGAGCCGCTCGACTTCGCGGATGATCATTGAGCCGATCCCGTGACGGCGGTAGCGCTCATCCACCCAAAGCGTGCTGAGAAGCATTCTCGACCAGTGGTATTCGTACGCCTCGGCAATACATCCGCCGACGATCTCGCCGTTTTCGTTCTCGACTTTGAGAACGAATTCTTCTGCGTCAGAGTCAACTTCACGCGGCACGATTTCATTTATCTTTTCGCCGATATACGCGGCTTCTTCTTTTGTCAGATCTTCGATTTTATATTCCGTCATACTCTATCGCCTCTAAGGTCTTTATCAACAACGTAGCAACTATGTCCTTTAGGTAAATCAGTCAATTCGCAGGCGACATTATAACCGCTTTTCAAGAAGAAACCGACGTTCCAGTCATATACTTCTTCAATGACTATTTTGTTTGCGCCCTTTTCTTTTGCCTTCTTTTCAAAATGTTTTATGAGCCGCGTCCCGAGTCCTTGATCACGATATTCTTCATCGACCCATATCTTCCAGACAACTCCCACGTCGGATTCGGTCACGCCCGCCATGATCGCGGCGACGGCCTTGCCGCTTTCATCGACAAGCTTCCGGTTGATCTTGATGTAATCGTGTTTTGGAGCAAGGAAAGGCAAATTATACTCGTAAAGTTTATCGCCGATCAGTTCCATGTCCTCCTCGGTC
>JAFRVI010000050.1 GCA_017438525.1 Clostridia bacterium | reverse complement strand
GGGGCACGAGCCTCACTGGAGCGCGGTCGGATACACCTTCAAGTTCGACGCAAGCAAGCTCACTTATAAGCTCTGGAGTTGGAGCCCCGCTCTCGTCAGCCAGCTGCTTGCCGGTAAGGGCTTTACTTCTGTAATCAATGATGAGCATGTCGCCGAAGGCGAACTCATCGTTACCTTCCTGACGACGACCAGTCTCGGCGGATACGAGGGATATTATCCCTACGCGATGGATAACACCTACAGTGACTATATCGGAACCATAACGTTCGACGTTGCTGAAGGCGCTGAAGACGGTCTCTATGAGATCGCCGTCACGGTCGACAAGCTCTCCACTCCTACCGAGGGCAATGTTATGGTCGACGTTCCTTCCAAGGGAACCAACGGCGGCATCAAGCTCGGCGCTGATGAGTGCGAGCACGACTGGGTCGAGACCGACAGAGTCGCCGCTACCTGCACCGAGCCCGGTAAGATAACCTACACCTGCTCCAAGTGCGGCGAGACCAAGGATGAGCCCATCGACATCGATCCCGACGCTCACGACTGGGTCGAGATCGGCAGAACCAAAGCGACCTGCGCGGCTGAGGGCGTCATCAATTACGCCTGCTCCCACAACCCCGATCACACCAAGGATGAGCCTATCGCCATCGATCCCGACGCTCACGATTGGGGCGATTGGACTGACTCTCCCGATAAGGAAGGTTGGGAGCAGAGAGTCTGCAAGAACGATCCTACTCACATCGAAGAGAGAGAGAAGACCGTCGAGCCCACCGCTCCTGTTGTTTCCGGCATCACCGACGGTCAGGAATTCGACCTCAACAAGGGCGAGAAGCCCGCTCCGACTTGGGAGCCCGCTGACGCTACCGCGACCCTGAACGGCGAGCCCTACACCGCCGGCACCGAGATCGGCGAGACCGGTGATTACACGCTGGTCGTCACTAACGGAGACAAGACCACCACGGTCAACTTCAAGGTCACCGATAGCTCCACCACTCCCGAAGAGCCCACCGCTCCTGCGGTCACCGGCATCACCGACGGTCAGGAATTTGACCTCGGCAAGGGCGAGAAGCCCGCTCCGACTTGGGAGCCCGCTGACGCTACCGCGACTCTGAACGGCAAGCCCTACACCGCCGGCACCGAGATCACCGAAGCCGGAGACTATGAACTGGTCGTCACCGACGCTGCCGGTAACGCTACCACCATCAAGTTCAAGGTCACCGATAGCTCCGCTACCAATCCTGATCAGCCCAACACCTCCGATCTGCCCGTCGCCGGCATCGCGATCGTTTCCCTGATTGCTGCCGCCGCCGTCGTGGTCATCGCCCGCAAAAAGAGATTTGCGAGATAATCGGAACTTGAGCGATTAATGATTGATTAGCACAATGGTGTTAATACAGCCCCCGCTGCTTCTGCAGCGGGGGCTGTTTTTTGTTTACTTGTTTGTTTCTTATAGTGTGACCGTTTGTCATCCTGAGCGAGCGCGTAAGCGCGAGTCGAAGGAGCTCACGCTTCCTTCCGTCATCCTGAGCGCAGCGAAGGATCTCGCATCTGCTTCGCATCGTGTGAAATGCGCGACAACAAAAGAAGACAGCCGCGTATGCGGCTGTCTTCGATTATAAAAGATCTGCTTTTTATTCTATTCGGTTACTGCGTTTATCCAGCATTTAGCTATCAGCTTATGGCCCGTTTCGTTCGGATGCACGCCGTCGGGCGATAGGTGGTATATATCCTCGTTCTTGTCAAACTCCGCCTTGAATATCTCATCGAGCGGGATATAGATGTCGGCGAATTCATTCGCAAGGCGGCGTACGGCTTCCTGCTTGGGGATAAGGTCTTCCTTGAGCCAATGGATTTTATCCGGCACCTCCAGCACGAACGGCGCCATCATAACTATCGGAACGCCGGGCAGCCGCTCTTTGATCTCGCTGAGCAGACCGCGGTAGATCCTCTCGAACTCCTCCGCGCTGCGCGGGTTGTTCTCGTCATAGCGCCTCCATGTATCGTTCACGCCGATAAGAATGCTGAAAAGGTCGGGCTTGACCTCGAAAATATCCTTTTCTCTGCGGTTATAGACGTCGCTGACGCGCTCGCCGCTGACCGCGCGGTTTATTAAAGTCATACCTCTGTCTTTCAGCTTTTCCGCGATAAACGAGGGATAACCGTAGCCGAGATAGGAATCGTCCTCGCGGCTTCTGTCGCAATCCGTGACGCTGTCGCCCTGGAACAGCACTTTCATATTCTCTTTCAGCAGCATGTTATCAATCCTTTCTGTTTCTCCGCATATTATAACACTATATCCTGATATTGTAAACACCGGGAGCAAAAAAAGTCCTTGCTTAATACCGAACATATGGTATAATTATATTCAGAGATATTATACAGGGATATTATGAACGGAGTTACTGATGGAAGAAAAGGTCAAAAAGAAAAAACACGGCCTTATAGCGTTTATAGTCGTTATAGCAGTAGTCGCGGCCGCATCCGCATCGATCTTTTTCAGCAGTTATGTGCGCGGTCTCGTTACGTCCGTCTATAATAAGCTTATGACCGTCGTCAACTACGACGATTTCATCAAACGCGCCGAGGACGATGACGCTTTCATTGCGGACTACTCCGCTCAGCCGCGCGAGGTAAGCGGCGTGCGCGCCATACGCATCACCGTTCCGGAGCGCGACGAACGCGAATCGAAGCAGGGCGCGTACGAGGACTATGCCCTGCCGTTGCTGAACGTGCAGCTCGACTACGCCGTGAACAGCGGATTCACTCACGTTATATATAAAACCTCGTTTTACGGCGATAAGGATTTTGACGTCGCGGGTTTCCTTCGCGAACAGGTGAAGGGCTTGGGGCTGAAGTTCATACTCGAAACCGATGCCCTTCTGCTTAATAAGGCGAACGATGAAGCCGCCTTTGCCGCTGTGCGCTTCGCGCCGGAGTACAAGACCGTTCGCGGCGGTTTCCTGAAGCGTCTGCTCTACCCGTCGAATTCGTCGCGGCAGGTCGTGACGTACGGCATAGACCCCGAGTGGATATACGTTGCGGATGACGGCGCAAGGCGTCTCAACCCGTCTTACGACGGCGCGAGGGACTTCGTCGTCGGTGAGGTTAAGCGCGCGATAGAGAAATACGCGCCGGATATGTTCCTTCTTGATGCGCCTATATACAACGTCCGCAATCTTTCCGAGGCGAGTGCCTTCACGCGCTTCCCGGGCATGACGGGCGAGCAGCTTCACCGCCGCTGCACGTGTCTGCTGACCGCTTCCGTCTCGCGCCTGATCAACGAGGAATACCCCGATATGAAGTTCGGCATCCGCGCGGATCGCGTCTGGCAGACGCTTTCCGCGGATGAACGCGGCGTCGATATCAAGTCGTTCTATTCCGACCTCGGCGTCGGGTGCGCGGATACGCTCGGCTGGTGCGAAAAGGGCTATATGGACTTCGTCGTCGTCGATAACCGCGCCTCGATGGCGGAGAACAACGAGTTTATGATAGCGCTCGACTGGTGGAAAAACGTCGAGCGTCAGACCGGTGTGAAGCTCGTCTGCGGCTACGACGCGAATATGATAAACACCTCTCCCGAGTGGAGCGGATACTACGAGCTCGCGAATCAGTACGATTACGCTGTCGGTATGGAATCCGCAGACGGCGTTTTTGATGATTACGACGCTTTTGTCAAGCACTCCGAAGAGACCGAGCTGCTCTTTATGGTATTCAATAACACGATAGACTTCGGGATCGCGGACGAGGAGCTGAAACTGACCTCGCCCGCGGACGGCGTTACCGTGGACATCCCGACCGTCGCCGTAAGCGGCAGCTGCGACAATAACTTCGATATTATAGTAAACGGTCAAAAAGTAGAGCCGACCGAGCGCGGTTTCTTTGCGACGGACGTCAAGCTTTCCGCCGGAAAGAACACGATAACCGTTGAGCACAAGGGCAAGACGGTCATCCGCACGGTGAATTACAACGTAGTAATAATCAAGGACGTTTCGCCGACCGGACAGATCACCGTTACCGGCGGCAGCAAGGTCGAATACACCGTTACAGCGCGCAAGGGCGCGAAGGTCACCGGCAGTCTGAACGGAAAGACCGTCAGCTTTACCGAGCAGCAGCTCGGATACGAATCGACCTCTTCGAGCGCTGTGTTTGCAAGCTTTGTCGGCGAGTTCACGGTTCCGGAGTCGCAAGAGGAGGCGTATTCCATCGGAGCGGTGAGGGTGACCGCGTCTTACGGAGATTTCGTAAAGAGCCTGACCGGCGCGAGCGTGGTCGTTCAGCCGCTGCCGTCCACCGTCGGAAATATCGCCGTCGTTAAGGTCGATAAGGCGGAGAGCTTCCGCGCCGAGCCCGCGAACAGCGACACGAGTCTGCCGCAGTTTTTCTGGCTGCCGAAGGGTACGCGCGACTACATAACCGGCGAATCGGAGTATAACGGAGACGGCGTTAAAAAGAAGTACTATACCCTCCGCTGCGGCCTGCGCGTCTATCAGAACGACGTCGAGGTCGAGGAGGGCGAGATACCGGTCAACAATACCTCGTCCGTCACGCTGACCGATTCGGGCAGATACACGTATCTGACGTTCGCGAATTCGCAAAAGGTGCCGTATAAGCTCGTTATGCGCGGGCTTTACGAGTCGGGCGACGACGGCGCGACGAACGCGTCTTCCGGCAGCTTCAGCCGCCTCGATTTCGTCATCTGCGGCACCGGAAACAAGGCGTCGGTCAGCGGTTCGTCGCCGCTGATGACCTTCACGTCCGCGAAGGCCGACGAGGAGGCGCAGACGGTCACGTATTCCTTCACGCTGAGCAAAAACGGCGGGTTCTACGGTTTCAGGAGCTATTATGACGATAACGGGAAGCTGGTCATCCGCCTGCGCAACCCGATACGTGCAAGCGGCGGTAAGCTCGACGGCGTGCGAATCTGCCTCGATCCCGGTCACGGCGGCTCCGACCCCGGCGCGAAGGGACTCGACAAGAGCATCTACGAGGCGAACGAAAACCTCAAGGTCGCGCTCGCGCTGCGTACCGAGCTCGAATCGCTCGGCGCGACGGTCTATATGACGCGCACGAACAACCAGAGTTATATTGACGGAACGGCGATAACTTCCTCGACTCTGCGGACGAAACGTCTGGAGCTCATCGAGTCCTTCGGCGTGGATATCCTCATCAGCGTGCATCACAACTACAGTCCCGCCAGCTCCGGCAACGGCACGGAGGCGCTGTATTTCTACGGCTTCAACCAGAAGCTCGCGCAGACGCTTTCCGACAGCATGGCGGAGGTGAGCGGAATGAAGAACCGCGGCGGCAAATACCAGAACGTCTTCGTCTACCGCAACCACGACTTTATGTCCGTCCTGCTCGAATGCGGATTCCTTTCCAACCCCTCCGACTCGCAATGGCTCACTACCGAGGGCAATACCGTAAAACTCGCCGGTGCCATAGCCGCAGGCGTTGTTGAATACTTCTCCAAATAAAAAGAAAAGAGGCAACACTTATGAACGAAACCTTCAAGATAGGATGCCTTGCGGACGGCTTCCGCACCGACGTGCGCACCGCGCTGAAAAAGGCCGCCGCGCTCGGCCTTCAGGGCGTGCAGATCTACGGAACGGGCGGCGAAGTCTCGCCCGATATGACGGCCGCGCAGCGCCGCGAGCTCGTAGATATCATCAAGTCAAACGGCTTGACGCTTTCCGCGGTCTGCGGCGAGATAGGCAGCTTTGCCGAGCCGGAGTTCCGCGCGCAGAGGATCGAGCTTTCACGCCGCGTCCTCGAGCTCGCCGTCGATCTCGGCACTAACATCGTCACCACTCACGTCGGCACCATCCCGGAGGATAAGAACGACGAGAACTACAAGATGATTCAGGACGCCTGCTACGAGCTCGCGCAGTACGCCGACACGATGGACGCGCACTTCGCGTTGGAAACCGGCAAGGAGACCTGCGTCGTGCTCAAGGATTTCCTCGACGGGCTCGGTTCCACCGGCGTCGCCGTCAACTTCGATCCGGCGAACCTCTGGATGTGCATACAGGACGACCCCGTGGCGGGCGTTTATACCGTGAAGGACTACATCGTCCACACTCACGCCAAGGACGGAGTTCCGGATCCCGCGGCGATGTGGGGCTGGCGCGAGCTTCCGCTCGGCGAGGGCGGTGTCGACTTCCCGAACTACCTCAAAGCGCTGAAGGATATCGGCTACCGCGGCTTCCTGACCATCGAGCGCGAAGTCGGGGAGAGGCCGGAGGAGGATATCGCGCACGCCGCGAACTTCCTGCGCCGCACTATTTCCGAAAACGCGCTGTAAAACCTGTTGCATATTGGAGTTATTTGTGTTATAATCGACACGTGATAGCATCGGATGTTATCGCGTGTCGGTTTTCTTTTTCCGGCACCGAAAAGAGAAGGATACGGGGGTAAAAAAATGAAGGAAAAAATGAGACAGCACGTTTTCGGCTTCAATCTCGCCGCGGAGTTTCTCCGCAAAAAGCTCGGCTGCGTGCCGGACTGCGCCGTAGTGCTCGGTTCCGGGCTCGCGCCGCTCGCAGAGGGAGAAGCCATACAGGTGATAGATTACGCGGAAATACCCGCTTTCAAGCAGTCGACCGCGCCCGGTCACAGCGGCAAGCTCGTGCTCAAAGAGATCGGCGGCAGGAAAGTGCTGCTGATGAAGGGCCGTCTGCACTGCTACGAGGGCTACGACGTGCTTGACACCGTGCTTCCGGTCAGAGCGTTCGCGAAGCTCGGCATAAAGAAGCTCATTCTCACTAACGCCGCCGGAGGCATAAATCTCGACTTCTCCGAAGGCGCGCTTATGATGATAACCGACCACCTCGGATTCAACGCTCCTCCCGTGCTTTGGGGCGCGAACGTCGAGGAGCTCGGTCCGCGCTTCCCCGATATGACCTTCGCCTACTCGCGCGAAATGATGGAAAAGGCGCGCGAGGCCGCCGGGGAGCAGGGCGTGAAGCTCTGCGAAGGCGTCTACGCCTATACCAAGGGCGCGCAGTACGAAACCCCCGCCGAAATACGCATGTATAAGCTGCTCGGCGCCGACGCCGTCGGAATGTCCACCGTTCCCGAAGTCATCGCCGCGCGCCACGCCGGCATGGAGACGCTTGCGATCTCCTGCATAACCAACATGGCCGCCGGCATCACCGGCAAAGAGCTCACTCATCAGGAGGTGCTCGATACCGCGAACCGCGTGATGGGCGATTTCATCAAGCTCGTCACCGCCGTTATCGCGAAACTTTGATAAGCGAGGAATAACACTATGTCGATTATCAGAAACATTGACCTGAAAGACAGCGGACTTCGCAAGATCGACTGGGTGCGCAGCAATATGCCGCTGCTCCGTTCCATCGAGGAACGCTTCGTGAAAGAACGCCCCTTCGCCGGAACGAAGGTCACGCTTTCCGTCCACCTCGAGGCGAAGACCGCATACCTCGTGACCGTCCTCGCCGCCGGCGGAGCCGACATCCGCGCGACCGGCAGCAACCCGCTTTCCACGCAGGACGACGTCGCCGCCGCGCTCGTGTCGAAGGGAATAGAGACCTTCGCGTTCTATAACGCGACCGCCGAGGAATACGCCACCCATATCGAAGCCGCACTCGACCACGGCCCGAACATAATCATAGACGACGGCGGGGACCTCGTGAATATGGTCCACACCAAGCGCACCGACCTGCTTCCGAACGTTTACGGCGGCTGTGAAGAGACCACCACCGGCATCGTTCGCCTCAAGGCGATGGCGAAGGCGGGGGAGCTTAAATTCCCGATGATCGCCGTCAACAACGCGAACTGCAAATACCTTTTCGACAACCGCTACGGCACCGGCCAGTCCGTCTGGGACGGCATAAACCGCACGACCAACCTCATCGTCGCGGGCAAGACCGTCGTCGTCGCCGGCTACGGCTGGTGCGGCAAGGGCGTCGCGATGCGCGCCAAGGGCTTCGGCGCGAAGGTCGTCGTCACCGAGGTCGATCCGATAAAGGCGATCGAGGCGTACATGGACGGCTTCGAGGTCATGCCGATGGCGAAGGCCGCCGAGATCGGCGACTTCTTCATCACCGTAACCGGCTGCCGCGACGTAATCACCCCCGAGCATTTCAACGTTATGAAGGACGGCGCGATCATGTGCAACGCCGGCCACTTCGACGTTGAAGTCGCCGTCGCGGAGCTCGAAAAGATCGCGGTCAGGAAGGAACTGCGCCGCAACAACATCATGGGCTACACGCTGAAAAACGGCAGAACGCTGAACGTCATCGCCGAGGGCCGGCTCGTCAACCTCGCCGCCGGCGACGGACACCCCGCCGAGATAATGGATATGAGCTTCGCGCTCCAGGCGCTCTCCGCCGAATACGTGCTCAAGCACCGCGGCGAACTGAAGCCCGGCGTCATCAGCGTCCCGACCGAGATCGACGTCGCCGTCGCGAACGCGAAACTGAAGGCGCTCGGTATCGAGTACGACCGCCTTTCCGACGCGCAGAAGGCGTACCTCGACAGCTGGGGAGAATAATATGAAAAGGCGGTCGTCAGACCGCCTTTTTCGGAATACTCAGGAGATTTTGACAATGCGTAAGACAGATCTTAACGGCGAATGGCGCCTGTATATAAGCGACGGGCCGCGCGAGGCGCGCAGGGAAGCGGAGCTTGCGGATATTACTCCGCTGACCGCGCTTATACCCGAAACCCTCGAAGCGACGCTGGAACGTCTGGGAATACTCCCCGGGCTTTTCGTCGGCGATAACGTGCTGAAGGCGCAGGAGTACGAAACGAAGCACCTCTGGTATGTGAAAAACTTTGACTGCGTCCCCGCGGACGGCGTTCCGACGCTCCGATTCGACGGAGTCGACACCGTCGCGGAAATCTTCCTCAACGGAGTCAAGCTCGGCGGAACGGATAACACCTTCATCCCGCACGAATTTGCCGCCGAAGGAATACGCGAGGGCGAAAACGAACTGCTCGTGCATATACTGCCTTCCGCCGTTCTTGAGGCGGAAGCGCCGTCGTGCTGGAAATACGGTCTGCCGAACTACCGCGACGGAGCGGTGACGCTGCGCAAGCCGCCGTTCACACACGGCTGGGACATATTCCCGCGCCTTATGTGCGGCGCGCTCTTCAAGGGCGTTTCGCTCGTTAATAAAACGCCCGAACTGATAAAGAGCGTCTACTTTTTCACCAAAGAAGTCGTCTGGCGCAAAGCGGTCGTACGCGTCGAATACGAAACGGAAGAGGGCGGCGAGGTCGTCGTCTCCGGCGTATGCGGCAGAAGCGCGTTCCGCGCGTCCGCGCCGGCGGGAATCGGCGGGATCGATATCGACGTTCCCGATCCGATGCTCTGGGCGCCGAAGGGTATGGGCAAGCCCAACCTTTACAAAGTCAGAATCGAGCTCATCCGCGGCGGCGAAGCCGTCGAAACGCGCGAGCTTTCGGCCGGCATCCGCGTCGCGGAGCTTGAACGCACCTCCGTCGTCGACGAAAGCGGAAACGGCGAGTTCTGCGTTTATATCAACGGCAACCGTATGTTCTGCCTCGGCACGAATCACGTTCCCGTCGACGCGGTGCTTTCGAGGCAGAAGGAGCGTCTGCCGAAGGTGCTGGAGCTGCTTGACGACCTCAACTGCAACACCGTCCGCGTCTGGGGCGGCGGCGTTTACGAGGAGGATGAGTTCTACGATTACTGCGACGCCCACGGCATCGCCGTGTGGCAGGATTTCATGATGGCGTGCGCCGTCTATCCCGAAACGGAGGAGTTCAAGGCGAACCTGCGCCGCGAAGCGGAATACCAGGTGCGCCGCCTTCGCAACCATCCCTGCTTGATCATCTGGGCGGGCGACAACGAGGGCGACGCGATACGCCGCGAGTGGTACGACGAACAGCTCGACCCCGAGGATAACGTCCTGACACGCAAGTTGCTTCCGGACGTCATCGAACGCCTCGACCGTTCCCGCGTCTATATCCCGTCGTCGCCGTATTTCGACCGCGAATGCGTCGAAAAAGGCACGAAGTACTGCCCGGAGAATCACCTCTGGGGCCCGCGCGACTATTACCGGTCCGAGTTCTATCACGGCGCGCTTGCGAAGTTCGTCAGCGAAGCGGGCTATTACGGAAGCCCCTCCGCGGATTATATCCGCGAGTTCATCACGCCTGACGCGCTCGGCGACCGTTACGGCAGTCAGTGGGTGATCCATTCGACGGATACACGGAAAACGCCCGATCCGACCTCCAATATCAAGATGAACGAGCAGGCGGACCGCATTTTCGGCAGGCGGCCGGAGACGCTCGAACAGTTCGCCTTTGCGAGTCAGGTCTCGCAGGCGGAGGCGATAAAGCACTTTATAGAGCGCTTTCTGGCGCAGAAGTGGCGCCGGACGGGGTTCCTCTGGTGGAATCTTTACGACGGATGGCCGCAGTTCGATAACGCCGCGGTCGACTACAACTTCGATAAGCGGCTCGTCTATCACTTCATAAAGCGCCTGCAGCAGCCGCTGTGCCTGCTTATAGACGACGAGATGACGCTGCGCGTGATAAACAACACCGAGAACGAATCATACGCCGAATACCGCGTCAGCGACGTCGGCAGCGGCAGAACGCTGACCGAAGGCAGGATCGCCGTCGCGTACAACTCGAGCATCCCCGTTTGCAAACTGCCCGCAGCGGAAAAGGGCGAGGTCTATCTGCTCGAATGGGACTACCGTTCGAGCGGTCTTACGGCCGAAAGGCACGGGATCAATCACTACCTCCACGGCGATCCGCCGTTCGATCCCGAAAAATACGCCTTGCTGATGCGCAATGCGGGTTTGATACCGGAGAAATGATATGAGATACGCCGGAATTGATATAGGCGGCACGAAGTGCGCCGTCACGCTCGGGGAAGCGAACGCGGAAGGCGTTGAAATCCTCAAAAAAGAGCGTTTTCTCACAGACGTAACGCAAGCTCCGGAAAGCGTTATCGAACGCTTCTGCGCGATTTTGGACACTCTGGGGCGCATTGACGGAATAGGCGTGTCCTGCGGAGGCCCTCTTTCGTCAAAAACAGGGCGGATAATGGCTCCGCCGAACCTGCCGCTGTGGGTGGACGTGCCTGTCGTCGATATACTGCAAAAGCGTTACGGCGTGCCCGTCCGCCTGCAGAACGACGCGAACGCCTGCGCGCTCGCCGAATGGCGCTACGGAGCGGGCAGGGGCTGCGAGAATATGATATTCCTGACCTGCGGCACCGGCTTCGGCGCGGGGCTGATACTCGACGGGCGGCTCTATTCCGGCTCGCACGATATGGCGGGGGAGATAGGGCACGTCCGGCTCGAGAAGGACGGCCCCGTCGGCTACGGCAAGGCGGGCTCCTGCGAGGGCTTCTGCAGCGGAGGCGGCATAAAGCGGCTCGCCGCGTCGATCGCGGAGAGCGCCGCCGTCAAGCCGGAATGGTACCCCGACCGCTGCGACGCGAAAAGCGTCGCGGAGGCGGCGAAGGCGGGCGACGAAACGGCGCTCGAGGTCTGGCGCGTCAGCGGCGAAAAACTCGGCGCGGCGCTCGCGATCCTCGTCGACCTGTTCGATCCGCAGCGTATCGTCATCGGCTCGATCTTCGCGCGGAGCGGAGAGCTTCTTATTCCGCATATGGAGCGCGTGCTGCGCCGCGAGGCGCTCAGCCATTCGCTCGAGGGTCTGGGAATACTGCCTGCCGCGCTGGGCGAACAGCTCGGCGACTACGCCGCGATATGCGTTGCAATGGGTGATGAAAAATGAAGTATATCTCTGAACTGATAACAAGATACCCCGCCCTCGCCGGAATCGAGGGCACGCTCAATGCCGCAGCCGAAGCGCTCATCGGCGTGTTTGAACACGGCGGAAAGCTGCTTTTATGCGGCAACGGCGGCAGCGCCGCCGACTGCGATCATATCGCGGGCGAGCTATGCAAGGGCTTCCTTTCCCGCCGTCCGCTCGCCGCGGAGGAGCGCGAGATAATGAAGCGCGGCTGTCCGGATATTCCGGAAGAGCTGCTCGATTCGCTCCAGCAGGGGCTTCCGGCGGTATCGCTTCCGGCCGCCGCGCCGCTTATGACCGCCGTCGCCAACGACTGCGCCGCGGATAACGTCTTCGCGCAGCAGGTGATGGCGCTCGGCAATATCGGGGATATGCTGATGTGCATTTCCACGAGCGGCAACGCCGCGAACGTCTGCGCCGCCGCGCAGGTCGCGCGCGCCCGCGGACTTTTCGTCCTCGCGCTGACCGGCGGCGACGGAGGAAAGCTCGCGAAGCTCGCGGATATCGCCGTTATCGCGCCGGAAAAGGAAACCTACAAGGTGCAGGAACTCCACCTGCCAGTCTACCACGCGCTCTGCGCGGAGGCCGAGGCGCGCTTCTTCGCGTAACCGAACACAAAAGCTCATTTACAACAATAATATGGAGACTCAAAAAGGAGGGAGAGTTATGAAAAAAGCAAAGCGGATATCATTTTGTTGCGTCTTAGCGGTATTGCCTTTATTGCTGACCGCTTGTGAGGCGCATATCGGAAATCACAGTTTTGAAGTTCCGTGGTATTTCATTGCGATCCCGGTAGCCCTTTTCACGGTACTCGTGTTTGTCATAGCAGGTATAGCTATTTCAAAAAACACTTACGTCTGTACGGAGTGTAGTCACAGATTTCATCCGAAGTGGTGGAAAGCGGCGGTCTCTCTTCATATGAACAGCAGTCGCCTTTTCAAGTGTCCGAATTGCGGGCATAAGGGTTTTTTCAGAAAAGAGTCAAATTGATTGCGGTTTTTTCGAGCGGGACACATAACGCGAGGCGTTGCATATAATGGACCGAGGATAAAACCTCAATACCAACGAAGGTGATTTGTGTGTGCAACTTGACGCCGTGTAATTTCGTCAGATGCCTGCGGCGCGGAGCGTGCAATCTCCGCAGAACTTTCTGCTGCGGATGCCGCCGCTGTCAGCAGACTCCGATACAGCCCCGCGGCTTCTGCCGCTGAATAAAACAGAACGCGTACTGCTGTGCAGTACGCGTTCTGTTTTATCTGCGCCGAAGGCGCAATATCACTGTTTTTCTGAGAAAACAATACCACTTGCCGCAGGCAAATACCACTGCGAAGCAATATCACTATCCGCACAGGCGCGAGTCGGGAGCCGTTCAAAACGTCGGATACTCAACGCCGATGCGCTTCGCCTTCGTCCTGCCGAGGTCGTGGTAGGGTAGATATTCGACCGCGAGCAGTTTCGGGAAGCGTGCGGCGAACGCTTCGCGCTCCTCGTCCGTGCCGTTGACGCCGGGAACGACGGGGCAGCGCAGTATTACCTTCGCGCCGCTGTCGAGCAGAAAACCGAGGTTTTTGACGATGAGGCCGTCCGGCGCGCCGGTGAGCTTTTCGTGCAGCTCCGTCGGCGCTTTGTGGTCGTAAAGGAAGAGATCGCAAAGCGGAAGCAGCTCCGCGAAGCGCTCCGTCGGCGCGAAGCCGCAGGTCTCGACCGCCGTGTGAACGCCCTCGCGCTTCGCGAGCGTCAGCAGCTCCTTCAGAAACGCGAACTGAAACGTCGGCTCGCCGCCGGAAACGGTCAGTCCGCCGCCGGAGGTCTCGTAATACGCTTTATCGCGCAGAACGACGCGCATTATCTCCTCCGCGGACGCTTCGTATCCGTATATCTTCAGCGCCTTCGCGGGACAGACGGATACGCACTTTCCGCATCCGGCGCAGTCGGAGAAATCGACCGCGTGCCCGTCCGCGAAGGAGTGGACGCCGCGCGGACAGGCATCCGCGCACCTGCCGCAGCCGACGCAGGCGCCGGCGTTATAGGAGAGCTGCGGGCGCGGGCTCTTCGATTCGGGGTTGTGGCACCAGATACAGTTCAGCGGGCAGCCCTTGAAAAAGACCGTAGTGCGTATGCCGGGGCCGTCGTTGAGCGAGAAACGCTCGATATCAATTATCGTTCCCATAAAGCGTCCTCGAAACTATCTCGCGCTGAACGTCTGGGTCGAGCTCTACGAACCGCGCCGCGAAGCCGCCGACGCGGACTATCAGATCGGGGTATTTTTCCGGATGCACGAGCGCGTCTTCAAGGTCGCCCTTGTTGAGCACGTTCAGCATCGCCTGCTGTCCTCTGCGGAAGTATGCGGCGAGCAGCGCCTTCGTCTTTTCGCGGTACTTGTTGAACATCTCGGTGGTGAACTTCATATTCTGCACCGCGCCGGCGTGGATCGACGGGTCGAGCTTCACGAGGGAGTTCAGCATCGCGGTGACGCCGCTTACGTCGCGGCCGCCCGTCGGGTTGTTGCCGTTCGCCATCGGCTCGCAGGCGCCGCGTCCGTCCGCGGATGCGCCGGTGAGCACGCCCATGGTCGTGTTCATGGAGTTGTTAATGAGAACGACCTTGTAGGTATGGAGTCCGACCTTCCCGGTCTGCGCGTTCGCGCTTGCGCATACCTGCTCGTGAACGCGGACCGCCATCGCGTCCGCCTCATCGTCGTCGTTGCCGTACTTCGGGCAGTCGAGCAGCGCGCGGCGCAGGTCTTCGTATCCCTCGAAATTCGCGGCGAGCGCCGCTTTCAGCTCGTCGAGCGTGGCGAGCTTGCGGTCGTAGACAACGGACTTTATCGCCGTCAAGCTGTCGGCGGTATTGATATTGCCGTATGACTCGATCGTGCCGCCGAGCCAGCGGACGCCGCCGGAAAGCAGCGGCTTCCCGCGCTCGACGCAGTCGTCGTAAAGCATGGAGAGATAGAGCAAGCTCGCTTCCTCGCCCGTGACGTCGTATTCGATCTTTTCCTGGAGCGCGAGCGCTTCCATCAGCACGTCAACATTCGCGGAATAGGCGGCGAAAAGCGTTTCGAAATCGCTGAATTCGCGTTTCGGGAGTATCTGCTTGCCGCGCCTGATATCGCGCCCGCCGAAGAGCGTCGCTTCAAGTACCTTCAGCAGGTTTATCGTGCCGCTGGGGGTGCCGAGCGAGCAGTGCTCGAGCACGTATTCGCCGCAGCCGAACGGCATGTAACGCTCGGCTGTCTCGCGGCCGACGCCGAAGGACTTTTCGACGGCGGGGATGTTGACGTCGTCGGAATAGAGCATGGGGTAGATGTAGCCGTCCGCGAAGTTGTCGAACGCCTTTTCCATAAGCGCGGGGTCCTGCCTGTCGTAGAAGCGGAGCGTCAGCTGCGGCAGCACCTCGCGGTAACGGCGGCTCGCCTCGATCGCGAGCAGCGCGACGCGGTCGGCGGTCTTTTCGCGCTTGCGCGCGCGTCCGCCTACGATGACGCGGCCGTCCCATATCCAGCCGCGGAAAACCACGAGCTTGTAGAAACCGATGAGCAGGCGGATTATCTCCTCGTCGTCGAGCCCGTCGGCGAAGGGGGCGAGGATATCGTCCAGCCGTCCGTAGTCAAGGTTGCCGGAAATATGTGCGAAAAGCGTGATGAGCTGCAGCGCCTCGTGCATATTCTCGGGCGCGTGCGCTGCGATGCCTTCGCACGAAGCCGCTATCTCCGCTTTGCCCGCCTTGCGCGCGGCTTCGGCGCAGCTTAAGGCGATTTCTGCGAGCAGGTCGAGCGCGCCGAGCATGGAGCCGAAGAAGTCGGCGTCGCCGCCCTTCGCGGCGCGGGCGGAGATCTCCGCCTTCAGCCCGGGAATGCCGAGCGTGACGAGTTTTTCGTAGTCGGGAAACGTGCCGCCGATGCGGTAGAGCAGGGAAGCGGCGTCCTCGTAGTCCGCCGTCGGAGGCAGCAGCGAGGTTATCTTTTCCGGATAGGCGGCTATCGTTTTCGCGGTCGTGGTCCTGCCGCGGAAGCGGTCGGCGGCTTCGCGGAGGCGCTTCGCGGTCGCTTCGTCGACCTCGGCGGCGACGGCCTCGACCTTTTCGGGGTACATATAATAGCCCTGATACTCGTGCTCCTGCGGCGTGAAGCCGACGGCGAGCTCGCGGTATCTTCCGGCGAAAATATCCTCGTCGTCAAACGGCAGGAAAAACGCTTTCGCGAAAACGCGCAGGCAGGCGAGCTCGCGCGCGCCCTTCGGGCCGTTCTCATGCTCGAGAAACGTATTAATAAACGAGATTATATACTCGGCGTGGTCTTTTGGAGTAAACATATAATACACCTCCGTCCACCTCGAATTATATCGGTTATTTCACATTTGTCAATGCGTTTTTGAGAAATATCGAAAAAGAAAAACGCCCGGGAGACGGGCGTTTTTCATATTGCGGAGTTTTATTCGTTTCTGATCGCCTTGCGGTTTATTTTGCCGGTGACGGTTTTCGGGAGCGCGTCCATATAGCAGACGATGCGCGGATACTTATACGGCGCGGTCATCTTCTTGACGTAGGTCTGAAGCTCCTTCGTCAGCTCGTCAGTGCCTTCGTATCCCTTGTGGAGCACGATTGACGCCTTGACGACCTGCCCGCGCAGCGGGTCGGGAGCGCCGGTGATGGCGCATTCCTTGACTGCGGGGTGCGAAAGCAGAACGCTCTCGATCTCGAAGGGGCCTATGCGGTAGCCGGAGCACTTGATCATATCGTCGTTGCGCCCGACGAACCAGATATGGCCGTCCTCGTCCTTCCACGCGAGGTCGCCGGTGTGGTAGCGGCCGTTTTCGTCGCAGTGGTCGATTATCTTTTCGCCGTCGTAGTAGCCGCAGAGCAGGCCGAAGGGGCTGTCCTTCTTCGCGTTGCGTACGACGAGCTCGCCGACGTCGCCGACGCCGCATTCAGAGCCGTCCTCGGCGCAGATGGCGAGATCGTAGACGGGGGAGGGCTTGCCGGTCGAGCCGTATTTCGGCTTGAACCATTGGAAATTCGCGATCAGCACGCTGCTTTCGGACTGGCCGAAGCCCTCGTGTATTTCGAGCCCTGTCTCTTCCTTGAATTCGGTGATTATCTCCGGCGCGAGCGGTTCGCCCGCGGTGCAGCAATGCACGACGGAGGCGAAGTCTTCTTTTTTCAGGCCTTCGACTATGAGGAAGCGGTATATCGTGCCGGGCACGCATACGGTGGTCGGCTTGAAGGTGCGGATGACGTCGAGGAACTTCGCGGCGGAGAACTTGTTGCCCTGATCGTAGCCGAGCAGCGCGGTGCCGGAGATCCACTGGCCGTAGATCAGACCCCACGCGAACTTTGCCCAGCCGGAGTCGGCGTTCGTCAGGTGCAGACCGCCGTCGACGACCTGCTGCCAGTACTTCGCGGTCACGATGTGCCCGAGAGGGTAGCGGTAGTTGTGCACGACCATCTTCGGCATTCCGGAGGTGCCGCTCGTGAAGTAGAGAAGCATCGGGTCGGTCAGCTTAATGTCGGGGTTGACGGTATAGTCGGGCTTCGCGTTCGCGATGCCTTCGCGGTAGTCGATCCAGCCCTCGCGTTTGTTTCCGACGAGGAGCAGATTCTCGACGGAGGGACACTGCGGCGCGGAGGCCTCGACTTGCTGTATTACCCAGTCGTCATCGGCGGCGATGACCATTTTCGCGTGCGCGGAGTTGAAACGGTAGACGAGGTCCTTCGCGGCGAGCTGGTAGTTCGCGGGAATCAGCACGGCTCCGATGCGGTGGAGCGCGACGGCGGTGATCCACATCTCCGGTCTGCGCCGAAGGATCGTGACGACCATATCACCCTTGCGAATACCGAGTGAAACGAGGTAGGAGGCGGCCTTTTTAGAAAGCTCCGAGATCTCGCCGAAGGTGAATTCGCGGCTTTCGCCATCGTCGTTGCACCAGACGAGCGCGCGCCTGTCCGGCTCCGTGCGCGCCCATTCGTCGATGACGTGGGTCGCGAAATTGAAGTCCGGAGGGCAGTTCACGGCGTAGTTCGCCTTGAAATCCTCGTAGGAGTCGTATTCGATTCTGTTGATGAATTTTTCCAGCATAGCGATGCCTCCGAAAAGCAATAAAAAAATCCCGGCTGTAACAGCCGGGACGCGTCAGCGCGGTACCACCCGAATTCGTGCCGAAGCACGCACTCATCCGGAGCGAAAACTCCGTGCCCTTTGGTAATGCGGCGGCGGTCCGCAGCGGAGACTAATGAGCGCGATGCGCCGTTCGATCCGCGGCTCCGAGGCTACTTCACCCGCTTCCGAACGCGGCGCTTCCACCGTCCGCCGCTCTCTATGCTCCGAAGGTGCGGGGTACTACTCCTCTTCGTTGCCTTTGAATATGTGTGGATTTTAGCACATTAAAGAGCCATTGTCAATAGTTTTTTTTAAATTATCTTCCGTTTTTCGCTGACGTATGGTATAATAACGGCGAAAGGCGGGAATAATATGGTAGCGGGAATAATAATCATTTGCGTAGTCGCGTTGCTTTTCATCGCGGCGTTCGCGACGATACGTATGTTCAACAAGCTTACGATAAAGAAAATAGTGTCGGAGGGCAAGTACGTCGACCTCGACGAAGCGTTCATCAGGCGCTACGAAGCGCTGCCCGAGCTGCTTGAACTGACCGGCGGGGGCGAAGCCGTCGCCGCCGAACGCGAAGCGGCGATAAGCTCGACCACCGCGGAGGAGCGCGTGGAGCACGACAAGCTCATGGCCGCCGCGCTTTCGGAGCTGCTGGCGGAGAAGGCGGACGCGCTTTCTTCCGGCAGGGGAGCCGAGCTGCGCGAAACGCTTTCCGTGCTGGAAAGCGAGATCGCGGATAAGTACGCGAAGTACAACGAGGCGACGGAGGATTACGAAAACCTGCGCAAAAAGCCGATAATGAAGCCGGTCGTCAGGTTCTTCTCCTTCGAGGAGAAGCCGCTCTTTTAATCTTCAAAAATGTATTGACAAATCGCAATCGAGGCGGTATCATTTAATCAAGATAACCGATAATCGAAACGGAGGTAACAACGTGGTATTCGAAAAACTCAGAGACATCATTTGCGACCAGCTCGATCTGGGCCCCGAAAACGTGACCGAGGATTCCCTCATCATTGAGGATCTCGGAGCCGACTCCCTCGACATTGTCGACATAGTAATGACGATCGAGGAAGAGTTCAACGTCGAAGTGCCGGACGAAGTCATCGAACAGATCAGGACCGTCGGCGACGTGGTCAAACACATCGAAGCGAAGCAGTAATATAAAAACACGGCGAAAGGGAGCCCGCGAGAGCGGACTCCCTTTCTTTTTTCAGGCATCGCCGCCGGAGGAATAGGGCGGCGTAACGTCACTCTTCGAGGACGTCGGTTATTTCATACCGTTTTCGTAGGCCTGGATCATCTTCTTGACCATCTGGCCGCCGACGCTGCCCGCCTGGCGGGAGGTCAGGTCGCCGTTATAGCCCTGCTTGAGATTGACGCCAACTTCGTTCGCGGCTTCCATCTTGAAGCGGTTAAGAGCGTCCTTGGCCTGGGGAACCAGCGTTCCGTTTCTGCTCACAAATACCTCTCCTTTTTCGTCAGATTAGCGTTTGCAAGTTTATTATTCTCCGATTTGCGCGCGATATCAGCGGAATAATCTGTAAAAAACTATTTTGAGTCGCCGCCGGTTATGACGGAGCAGGTAATATCGTAATCTATACGGGATGAGGCGAAGACATCGTCCCATTTTTCACAATTCCGCTCCCACCAGTCAGGAAAGGAATTTTCGACCGCCCTTCCGAAACCGAGGAAGTCCGCGCGCAGTTCGTTTTGCGCCGCGCCCGCGAGCGCTCGGCATCGGCGCAGCACTTCCGCGCGGAGCGCTTCTTTCGCGGCGTCGTAGAAGGCGAGCTCCAGCGCGGTCGTCGTACTGTCATACCGGCTTTCGCTCAACGTGAAGCGCGCTTCGATATCGGCGCGCAGCGCGAATCCGTCCGCCGTCTGTTCCGCTTTGAGCCGGCATTCGCTTGAAATGCAGCGGAAGCCGAGATTGTCTCCGTAACCTTCAACTCCGCATCTGACGTTGAACTCTTCCTCTTTTTTCTCAAAAAAGCGGTAGCTTTCCCATTCGTCCGCGGATATCCCGCCGCGCATAATGCCGTTTGAGAAGATGAGAACTCCGTCGGGGAAGACCGCTTCCGCCTCCGCGTCATAACGAAGCTTGTTGATAAAAAACGCATGTCCGTCGCGCTGCAGACGGCATATCGAGAGCAGGGAAGAACCGGGGATCAGATCCGACTCCGACGGTAAATCGGACGAAAGCAGTCCTGCCGTGTACTCGTAAAAAGGTTCTCCGCCCGGTTTTATCGCTAACATATCCGCGGGGCTGTCTTCAGCCGCGACTACGTTGGCGGTTTTCTGCACGTCGGCGGAGCGGAGAAAAAAGTTCATGCACTCGACCGCGTATTCGCCGCAGAGCGAACGGTCGATAATTATCAACTGCAGGTGTTCGTAGGTTATCGTCTTGCCGGAATTCCGCGTCGCCTGCGCGAGCGCTTCGGAAATATTCGCGCCGATTCCCGGCACGTCGATGACGTTTGCCGTGCCGTCGCCGTTTTCGGAGGCGACGGGGTCGCAGCATTGCACAAGGCATTTAACTCCGCCGTCGGCGCCGCCGAGCCAGACCGCCATCGCGTAGTTCTGGCGGCTTATATCGACGTTGTCCCAGCAGCCGCCCAACAGTAAAAGCGAGGTGAGCGCCGCGATCAGCCCGTGTATGCGCATAATCCGGTCCTCCTTCTGCGGAAAGCGTTGATTATCAGAAGCAGCAGTATTACGGGCAGAAACCCGACCTGCACCAGCTCGCAAAAATGCCCCGCGGCGATCATTTCGGCGTTGTTGAGCGGCACGAGCAGCAGGCCGTAAGCGCATAGCGAAACGATAACTCCCGTTGCCGACGGTTTCAGCCGAGGGAAGAAGCCGACGAGCCCGAGCGCCGCGATATAAAGCGCCGCGACGCAGCTGAAGAAGCGCGGCAGCAGCCGGTAGAGCACCATAAAGATAATATTCGAGCGCTCGGGCATAAGCCCGGAATCAGTGCCGATAAGCTTTGACAGCTCCAGCAACGGCGAAAACATCTCCGTCGGAAGCGTTCCGCCGAAAACGGATGTCACAACCGCCGCCATCAGAAGAAACACCGCACCCGTCGCCGCGACCGTGACCGTGAGTGGAGCAAACAGCCGCCCGCGCCGCGCGAAAGGCGCGAAAAACAGCAGCATCCAGGTCGGAAAAAAGCCGGAGAAAACGGAGAACGCCGCTTCCGCGGCTCGCCCGACTCCCGCAAACCGCAGGTGCCGCGAGAAATAGGTGAAATCGAGATACGGCACTGCCATAGCGATAACTACCGCGAGGCAGAACGCCGCCGTTACGAAGAAGAACTCGCCGCATCGAGCTACGGAGCTGACTCCGCCGCGCAGCGCGTAGCAGGCGGCGGCGATCATCAGCGCCGTCGTCACCGCAACCGGCGTGTGCGGCAGCAGGTACGAGCGCAGGACGTTCATCGTCGGGCGTATCTCACCCGCCGCAGTCCACACCGCGAGGAGCACTACCGCGCCGTTCAGCGCCGCACCGCCGTATTTTCCGAGCAGCTCGGGCGAGTACTCATACAGCGTCCGTCCGGGGAAGGCGCGAATGAGCAGCAGCACGGGGATAAGCGCGATAAGCGTCAGCGCGACTGCGAAGGCGCAGTTCGTTATGAATCCCTGTCGATACGGAGACATAAACGTAACGTTGAGATTTGGTATGCCCATTCCCATGCCCATCGCGGTCAGCGCGCAGAGCTGGAAGACGGACAGCCCGTCGTTCTTCGTCAAGCTCCTCATCTGCCGTCACCCCGTACCCACCGCAGCGGAAAGCGCACAAGATCGCGTTTCCAGCGCTTCAGCCGCATCGGCGCGACGGGGAAGAGATAATCCCGACCCATGCTTTTCAGTGACGCCATGTGTATCGCCATGAAGACAAGCGACATTACCAACCCGTAGAATCCGAATATGCTCGCGAGCAGCAGCGAGAAGAAACGCACTGTCCGCAGTGAGATGACCATAGAGTAAACGGGTATCGTGAACGAAGTCACCGCCGATATAGCGATTATCACGACGAGCAGGGGGCTTGCGAGCCCCGCGGAAATCGCGGCTTCGCCGATGACTATGCCGCCGACGATGCTTATCGTAGAGCCGACGTTGGATGGCATCGAGGTCGATGCTTCGCGGAGCAGCTCGATGAATATCTCCATTATCACTACCTCCGCTATCGCGGGCAGCGGCACCGCCGCGCGTCCGCTCGCGGCCGAAAGCATCAGCTTGACCGGCAGCATGCGCGGGTGAAATGACATCACCGCGACGTAGAGCGCGGGAGTGATTATCGTAATCGCGACGCTGACGAGCCGAAGCAGGCGTATCAAGCTCGTGTATATCCACGGCGAGTGGCTGTCTTCAGGACTTTTCAGGAACTCGGTGAAGCTGACCGGCGCGAGTATCGCCCACGGCGAACCGTCGGGGATGACCGCGACGCAGCCGCGCAGCAGCGCCTCGGTCACGCGATCGGGGCGCTCGGACGTGACGTACTGCGGGAAGGGGCTGAGGCGGTCTTCCTTAAAAAGCTCTATGAATTCGCTGACGCTTTTGACGTCCGCGGCGGAGCAGGAGAAGACGCGCTTCTTGACCGCCTCGACAACGCGTTCATCCGCCGTGCCGGAAAGGTAACAGACCGCGACCTTTGTCAGCGTGCCGGATTTCAGCTCGAATTCCGCGAACGCGAGGTCGGGCGTGCGGATGCAATCGCGCAGAAGCGCGATATTGCTTTTGCAGGAGTTTTGAAACCGCGCGTGAGGGCCGAGTACTATGTTCTCCGGCGACGATTCCTTGCCGGTGTCCGGAGCGGGCTTGCGAAGCTCCAGCGCCTGCGCTCTGCCGCCGGGGAAAATCAACAGCGCGCAGCCGGCGCAGAGCGCCTCCGCCGCCTCCCGCGGAGTAGTGGGCAGCTTCACAGCCGCGGCGGCGTGCCGCGACTCCGGTGCCTCGTCCGCCGTTGACGCGGAAAGCGGCAGTATGACGAAGCGCTGCAGCGCCTCCTTGTCGACCGCGCCGTCGAGAAACAGCAGCAGGTATTCCGCGCCGTCCGAGCCGAAAACGCGGCGTTCGGTCAGATCGGTGTTTTCGGCAAAAAGCGCCTTTACCGCGTCGGCGTTGGCGCGCGCGTTGCCCGTGAAACGCGCCGCCGTGTTCAGCTCCGCCATTTTCTCACCTCCGATACGGTATATTTTGCCCTCGGGACAGGAAAATAAACGCAAAAAAAGAAAGCCGAAGCGATCGCTTCGGCTTTCGCGACTCTTTATTCGGTTACGGCAGGGTGATTATCAGCGCTCTCGACTCAGACACGGTGTTGATCATAAACACCACTGAGTTTCCGCTCAAAACGTCCGCGCTGCTGTACTCCGCTTCTTTGTGTTCGCAGATTTTTTCAAACGTCTGCATATCGTACGCGGCGAAGACAAGCCCGTGCTGCACGCTTTCCGCGGCGATGCAGAGATATCTGCCGCCGGCGCCGCTGAACGCGTGGAAATAGTCGGAGCCTTCGAGCGTATCGCGGAACTGCGCTTCGTACTCGCTGACGGAGCTCTTTTCGCGGTTGTAAAGCGGCACTCTGACGCCGGGATTCGAGAGATCGATATAGCCGAACTCGGTACGGTCGACGATATAGGGAACGCGCTCAGTCAGGTGGTTTTCGCAGGGGAAAACACCTACGTCGATGAGATTATCGAAAAGCTGCGTTTCGCCGGTGGAGATATCATAAACGCCGTATCCGTTCATCCATTCGTAGCCGGATACGTTGAAGATGAACTTGTCGCCCGCGAAGCCGAGCGGCATGGAAGCGGTCGTATCCTCGAAGTTGCCGTTGTTGACGCCGACGTAGGGAACGATTTCTTCGCCGGTTTCAACGTTGACGAGCATCGCGTCGCCCCGCTTGTCGGGCTCGCCCGCGGCGCGGGTCGCGTACCACTTGCCGTCGGGGGAGAGGAACCGCTCGTCGTCATGCTCGTAGCTGCGGTCTGAGTCGAGCTTTTCGACCTTTACGTTCGCGCGCGGATCTCCGCTGACTTCGACCGTCATATTATCACAGCAGACGTAATGCGAATCGCCGCGGTCGACTATGATGCAGTGATCCCACGCGCCGAGCTCGTATTCGCCGTCGGCGAGCCAGCCGTAATTCGTGTCTATGAAGCGCAGGAACATCTTTCTCTCGCTGTCGACGGTTTTAACGATCACAACGCCGACGAAGCCGTCTCCGTAGTCGAACATATCGTATACACTCTCGGCGCCGGCCTTCTCGCGCAAATCTATCGAGGTGATTTTAGGCGCGTCGGTTTCGGTCTGCTGCCCGCCGGACTGTTCCGAAGACTGTCCTGAGGACGACGAATCCGGCTCCGTTCCGCTGTTCGCGGGAGCGGGCGTGTTCTTGCCGCACGCGGCGAAGGTGAAGCACAGGCAGAGCAGAAGTATGAACGAAATCAGTTTTTTCATAGCGATTCCTCCTTTTTGCTTTACGATTGTATTATAGCATATAAAACGGAAAAAATCGGTTACAAAATAGTTACAGTTTTGTAACTATTTTGTAACTTTTTCGGCGCGTTTTTTGCCGCGAACGCGGGAAAAAGCGTCTCCGAATCGGAGACGCTTCAGCTGGTTGGAGTGGCAGGAATTGAACCTGCATCAACGGAGTCAAAGTCCGTTGCCTTACCATTAGGCCACACCCCAGTATTCACGACCGATAGAAAAAAGACACCCGCTTTCCGCGAATGTCTTTTTTCGTTTGGGGTGGATGATCGGATTCGAACCGACGACCCCCAGGGCCACAACCTGGTACTCTAACCAACTGAGCTACATCCACCATATCCTTACGAATTCTGACTGTCTCGCAAAGCTGTGTGACCTTGATTATCAGTCCGATGGCACGCCTGGAGGGACTCGAACCCCCGACCCACTGCTTAGAAGGCAGTTGCTCTATCCACCTGAGCTACAGACGCGTATTCTCCCGCGTTTCCGCAGGCAAATTGTATTTTAGCACTATTTCGCCCCCGTGTCAAGAAAAATCGGCGCCATTCGGCGATTTTTTTCGCCGGTGAAAAAAGCCCTGCGCGCGCAGGGCTTTTCTTCGCAGCATTGACTGTTGGCGGAGAATATGAAAGCATTGAATCGGAAGCGATAAGCCGATCAGCCGATCCTTCTGCCGCAGATGAATCTCTGCTCGTAATAGTTGCTGAACTTCTGCAGCGCGGTCGGGCGGTCGGATCTGTTGCAGGAGATGAATTGGTCGTTTCCGGCGCAGATTGCCACGAAAGCGGCGTCGCCGTCGATCTCATTTGAGAAGATGAGCACGTCGCCCGGCTGAAGGTCGTCGCGGCCGACCTCTTTGCCTTCCTTAGCCATATCGGGGATACGGCGGGGCATCTTGTAGCCGCTCTGATTGAAGATGTAATAGACGAAACCGGAGTTGTCGAAGGTGTCGGGGCCGACGCCGCCGGACTTATACTCCGTGCCGATCAGCTCGTTGGCAAGCTTGAGCGCCGCAGCCGCAACGCCGGAAGCGTTGCCGGAGCCGCCGGAGTCCTTGTCCTCTTCGGAACCGTTATCCTCCGAACCGGCGTCTTCGGAACCGTTGTCTTCCGAGCCGTTATCGGGTTCGGAGCCGTTGTTCTCGGAGCCGTTCTGCGAGCCGGAGTCGACGGAATATTCGGGAGTGTTGCCGTTCGGGGTTTCTTTCTCGCCGCCGCACGCCGTGAGCGCCGCGACCGCTACGAATAATGCAAGGATGAGCGCAATGATATTTATCTTTTTCATTTCTTTCACCTCCGCTTTAATTATAATCGAAAACGCGAATTATGTCAATGATTATACAAACTGTATACTGACCTTTTTGCAAACGGGCGTAATAGTCCGAAAAAAGCAACCGCCCAAAGGGCGCGCAAATTAGGGATAAGTCGGGTTTTGAACGGCTGTTTCCCGCCCATGCTTCACAAAAAACAGCGGCCATACATCAAGTATGACCGCTGTTTTGTTGTTTTGCCTGAACGATAAACATCTCGTTCAAAACTGC
>JAFRVI010000049.1 GCA_017438525.1 Clostridia bacterium | reverse complement strand
GTCATTTTTGCGGAGCAAAAATGACTGAGGGGTTGTCGCCGCCGCAGGCGGCGCGGCTCCCTCAGACGAGGGAGGTCCGCTCACTTCGGTCGCAGTGATATTGCTCCGCTGCGCTGCGCAGTGATATTTGCCTGTCGGCAAGTGATATTGCGCGCCTTCGGCGCACAGTGGTATTGCGCCTTCGGCGCAGATATCTCCCCCGCTCACAGTTTCAGCCACTCATACCGCCCCTGCTCCCCCTCGTCCAGCGGCGAATACGGCTTCGCCTTCGGCCGCGGGGAAACGGAGGACGCGATCGGCCCGGCCATGAGCACGTAGCGGCACTCGTCGTAGGCGTGGTCCTCCTGCGAGGTGTCGACGTCCTCGGGGTCGACGCTCGAATAGGTCAGCGACGGGAGCGTCCTGATGAAATTGCGGCAGGTGTTGAAGACGTAAAACCCCGGCTCGCCGCGTTCGTCGAAGGCGAGGCGGTCGTGGAGCTGCATCTTGCCCGCGATGCGGGTGTTGTCGCCGCGGTCGAAGTAAACGCCGCGCCGCTCCATCAGCGAAGCGACGCTGTCGCCGCGGCTCTCGTCGAAGATGGACGGGTCGGCGATCCCGTGTATATACCGCCCCTTCAGGTTCGGGTCGGACGCCTCCGCCGCCTTGATCTCCTCGGCGATGCGGCTCGGCTCCCAGCGCACGCCGACGTTGGGCGCGCCGGCGCAGCCGTAAAGCTCGCGCACGCGGTAAACGCGGCGGTCGCCGTCGACGGCGTACCACCCGACCGAGAACGGCTTGGCGTAGCCGAAGTCGAACCCGCGGTAGACGCTCCACGCTTTCGGTATCGCGAAGGGCGCGATGACGTGCGTGCCGCGGCGCGTTTCGTAGCCCGCGGGGTCGTCGCGCCACTCCGCGAAGACCTGCCCGCTGAAGGAGTCCCAGTCGCCGTAGAGCAGCGCCGCCTTCTCGGCGGGAGGCAGCATAGCGAGCCGCCCGACGTAGTCGGGATCGTTCTTCAGCAGCGCGAAGTTGTCGAAAACCGTTGAATTTATGAATACGCGGCTGCGCGGAAACGTCTTTACGCTGCCGTCCGGCATACGCGCCTCGACGGATTCGGTTATCGTCGTGGCGGGCGGCGCGGGGGTGATGAACCTCGCCTTCACCCAGCCGTGTCCGACGCCGCCGGGGTTGGCGGTCGCGCGGACGTATCCGACGGTGCCGGGGCCGTTGGCGCGGTTGCGCGAGAACATATAGGAGTATTCCTCCCAGGTGAAGTGCGTCAGCTCGTCGAACGCGACGTAGTCGAAGCTCTTGCCCTGATACTTCACGCGGTCCTCGGGCCGCTGCATCGCGCCGAAGACGATCTTCGCGCCGGAGGGGAAGGTCCAGTAGTGCTCGGAGGCGTTGAAACGCGCGGTCGGCACGGCGCGGGGATAGTAGTAAAGCGACTTCTCGATCAGCTCGGAGAGCTGGGGGTAGGTCTTGCGGAGTATCAGCCCCTTGTAGTGCGGGAAGCGTATCTGCCGCAGCGCCTCCATGACGAGCGCCTCGCTCTTGCCGCCGCCGGCGGCTCCGCCGTAAAGCGCCTCGTATTCCGTCCGCCGCATGAAGGCGGCTTGTTTAGGTTGCGGGGTCCATATAACGTTTCTCATACTGTTGAGGCGTTCTTTTCGGCGCTTTGCGGCTTGTCGTCCTCGGCAGGCAAATAGCCTAGCCGTCGTCCTTCCGCGCCGCAAATCATCCGAAAATCTCCGCCTCTTCCCCAACTCCTTTTCCTATGTCATTCCGGGCGGAGCCGCGTGCGCCGCAAGCGGAGCTAAATTTGCCCTTCGGGCAAGCTAAATTGATGCTCTGCATCAGCTAAATTTGCCTTCGGCAAGCTAAATTCGCGGCAAGCCGCGAGCAAATGAACAAATTGCCTACGGCAATTTGAATTATTCAAATCGGCGCAGCCGATTTGTTCCTTCGCTGACGCGAAGCGTCAATTTAGCTGCCGACGCAGTCGGCAATTTAGCTTGCCGAAGGCATAATTTCACTGCCGCGACAGCGGCAATTTCACTGCCCGCAGGGCTAGCCCGCCTCCCTCTCCGCTATCTCTATCACGCCGACGGGATCCGTTTCGCGCCCGCCGGCGATCGCGCGCTTGAGCTCCTCGATACCTTTGAGCGCCTTGACCGCCTCGCCGAGCTGCTTGACGTCGACGCTTGTCCGAGAACTCCCGTCGACGCACTGCGTCTCCTGCCGGAAGCTCCCGTCCTCGACGGCTTCGAGTATCGTCTTCGCGATCCCGTCGGCGGCGTCGTATTCCTTTTTCAGCATCTTTCCGATACGGCTCAATAAAACTCCTCGCTTTCGCGGAAATCCGCGACCCTCACGTTTTCGGGGAACGCCTCGGCGAGCTTCTTCAGCCCGACGAGCGCGAACTCGAAGTAGGGCTTCGCGGCGGCTCCGGCGCAGGTGACGCGGCAGTACCCCGCCCCTTCGGAAACGGATACTCCGCCGGCGGCCTTGCCTCCCTCTGAGGGGTGACGAGCCCGACCGCCGCCTGCGGCGGAAAAAGGGAGGGCGAGGAAGTGCCGCGGTCGATAGGCGCGAGGGCGATTTATCACCCGATGCGCATATCGGGCACCGCAAACGGGCAAAGGCGGCAT
>JAFRVI010000048.1 GCA_017438525.1 Clostridia bacterium | reverse complement strand
TTTTGCGCGCAAAAAACGACGGAGGGAGGGAAAAGCCGCCGCGCGCTCCGCGGCGGCTCTTTGCCGCGCTCACGAAAAAACTTCTCAAAAAATCAAAAATATCCTTCAATATGGGTTGCATATTTATAGTAGAGATGATAAAATAATACCGTATATATTCCAGAAGGTGAAATGGATGAAAAATGTACTCGTTCTCTTCGGCGGAAGGTCGACTGAATACCACATCTCGCTGCTTTCGGCGGCGTTCGTGCTGGACGGCTTCCCGCGCGACAGATACAACCCCGTGCCCGTCGGCATCGCGCACGAGGGCGACTGGCTGCTCTACCGCGGGAGCACCGATAAGCTCCGCGACCAGAGCTGGATAAACGACGAAGGGAACCTGCCCGTCAATCTCTCCATGTCAAGCGCGCGCCCCGGCCTTATCACCGCGGACGGCGAATACATACGCATCGACGCTGCGTTCCCGATCCTGCACGGCTCGGGCGGCGAAGACGGCTCCGCCGCCGGACTGCTCGACCTCGCGGGGATCCCCTGCGTCGGCTGCGGCGTAGGCGCGTCCGCCGTCTGCATGGATAAGTATTACGCCAACTGCGTTATGGACCGCGTCGGCATCCCTCACGCGAAGTGGGATTCCTTCACGCTCTCCGAGTGGCGCGCCGATACCGGCATAACGAAGCGCCTCATCGGCAAGCTCGGCATGCCGGTCTTCGTCAAGCCGTCCAACGGCGGCTCCTCCGTCGGCGTCATCTGCGCGAAGGACGAGACCGCGCTCGCCGCTGCGATCGAAACGGGCTTCACCTATAACGAACGCGTCGTCTGCGAAGAGGCGATAGACGGCATGGAGATCGAGGTCGGCGTGCTGGGCGATCCGCCCCGCGCCTCCGTCTGCGGCCAGGTGCCGAACACCGGCGACCTTTACGGCTACGCATCCAAGTATTTCGACGGCACCGAGGTCATCGTGCCCGCGCTCATCCCGAAGGAGAAGGCGGACGAGGTCCGCGCACTGGCCGTTCGCGCCTTCAACGCGCTCGGCTGCAAGGGCATGACGCGCGTCGACTTCTTCATCAGGCGCGGCGGTCAGGTCATAGTCAACGAGCTGAACACCATCCCCGGCTTTACGAGCGCGAGCATGTATCCGCGTATGTGGGCGGCGGCGGGCGTTCCGCTTGCGGAGCAGATAACCGAGATAATCGAAGAGGGCCTTCGCCGCGAGAGGCCGAAATACGACTTCCCCGACCCGATGGGCGAATAGGAGAGACTGATGGACGACAGAGCTATCGGCGTATTTGACTCCGGCATAGGCGGCCTGACGGTCGCCGCGGAGATAAAGAAGCTCCTCCCGAACGAAAAGATAATATACTTCGGCGATACCGCGCGCGTGCCCTACGGAACACGCGGCGACGGGATAATCAGGGAATACGCGCGGCAGGACTGCCGCTTCCTGATGAAGCGTTCCGTCAAGGCCGTCGTCGCCGCCTGCGGCACCGTCAGCTCGGTCGCGCTCGACGCTGTCGCCGCCGAAGCGGACGTGCCCGTCTACGGCGTAACCGAGCCGGCGGCGAAGTACGCCGCGGAGAAGTATCCGCGCGGACGCGTCGGTGTCATCGGCACCCCCGCCACCGTCGAAAGCGGCAGCTTCGCGAAGCTGATAAAGCGCTTCGCGCCGGAGTGCGAGGTCGTTTCGGCGGCCTGCCCGCTCTTCGTGCCGCTGGTCGAGAGCGGAATGCTCGGGGGTCCCGCCGTGGAGCTTATCGCGAAGGAATATATCCTTCCGCTCGGCAGTCCGGACGCGCTCATCCTCGGCTGCACCCATTTCCCGCTGCTCGCTCCCGTCATCTCGCGTCTGCTGCCGGATACGGAGCTTATCAGCACCGGCGAATGCCTCGCGCGGCGTCTCGCTTCCGAGCTTGAGACCGGCGTCGGCGGCGCGGACGAGTATTACGTCAGCGACATCGGCAGAGGAACACGCGAGCTTGCCTGCCGCATAATGGGCGGCGAGGTCGAGCTCATCACCGCTTCGGCGGAATAACCTACCCTTAAGGAACACCTATGAAAAACGATTACATACTCACCCTTACCGGCGCCCAGAACTGGGACGGCGACACGGATACGACGGAAATGCGTACCGACTGCTCGCTCTCGGCGGAGGACGGCGGCTACGTCATAAGATACGAGGAGATCGCGCCCTTCGGCGACAAGGTCACCACGGAGTTTTCCGTCCGCGGAGACGTCGTCACGATGCAGCGCGGCGCGGACGAGGCGGGCAAGATGGTCTTCGAGAAGGGCCTGCGCCACACATGCTGGTACTCCACGCCGGTCGGCCCGTTCATGGTCGGCATCTGCACGCAGTCCGTCGAGTCGGAGCTTTCCGGCGAAGGCGGCTTCATCGACCTCGGCTACACGATAGACATAAACTCCGCTCTGCGCGCGCAGAACAGGATAAGCATAAAGCTCAGAAAGGCAGCAAGAGATAATGAACGCAATTTCAAAAGCTGAAGCGCAGGCGGTATCGCTTATAAACTCCGCGGCGGCGCTGGCGTTCCCGGAAGCGCCGGAGCTGCCGGCGTTCTCCGTCGAGAAGCCCGCCAACGCCGCGTTCGGCGACCTCTCGGTCAACGCCGCGATGGTGTGGGCGAGGGCGCTGCACGCGTCTCCCCGCGACATAGCCGCGAAGCTGATAGATAAGTCCGATTTATCGGACACGTTTTTTGATACCATAACGGTCGCCGGAGCCGGCTTCATAAACTTCACCTACTCGCCCGCGTTCTTCCGCGCGGTGCTCGCCGAGGCGCTCACGCAGGGCGCCGGCTACGGCAGGAGCGAGCGTATGAAGGGGCTGAAGATCATGGTGGAGTTCGTCTCCGCCAACCCGACCGGCCCGATGCACATCGGCAACGCCAGAGGCGGAGCCGCCGGCGACGTGCTCGCGGAGCTGCTTTCGCGCTGCGGCGCGGAGGTGACGCGCGAGTTTTACGTCAACGATTCGGGCAACCAGATCGAGCGCTTCGGGCTCTCGCTTGAGGCGCGCTACCTTCAGCATTTCGGGCAGGACGTTCCGGTGCCGGAGGACGGCTACCACGGCGACGACATCACCGCGCGCGCCGGGGAGTATATCGCGCTTCACGGCGACGACGTGCTGACCGCCGAGCCGCAGCTGCGCCGCGACGCGCTCGTCGCATACGCGCTCGAGAAGAACATCGACCTGATTCGCGAAACGCTCCACGGCTACCGCATCGACTACGACGTCTGGTTCCGCGAAAGCTCGCTCTACCGCGACAAAATAACCGACAAGGTCATCTCGATACTGACAGAAAATGGCCTGACTTACGAGAAGGACGGCGCTCTCTGGTACGCCGCCTCCCGCCATTCGCCCGAGGAGTGCCCGGAGGACAAGCGTCTGAAGGACGAGGTGCTCATCCGCACGAACGGCAACTGCACCTACTTCGCCGCCGACGCGGCCTACCACTACAACAAGTTCGCCCTGCGCGGCTTCGATAAGGTCATCAACGTCTGGGGCGCAGACCACCACGGCCACATCGCGCGTCTGAAATACATCCTCGACGACCTCGGCCTGAACGGCAGCGAAAACCTCGAAGTCGTGCTCATCCAGCTCGTCCGGCTGATGCAGGACGGCAAGCCGGTGAAAATGTCCAAGCGCACCGGCAAGGCGATATCGCTTTCCGACCTGCTCGAAGAGACCTCCGTCGACGCGGCGCGCTTCTTCTTCAATATGAAGACGCCGGCGACGGGCATGGATTTCGACCTCGACCTCGCGATCGAGCAGTCGGCGCAGAACCCGATATTCTACGTGCAGTACGCGCACGCGCGCATATGCAGTCTGCTCGCCACCCTCGCGGGCGACGGCTACGTCCTCGCGGAAGGCGAAGTCCCCGCGGCGGACGGACTGACCAGCCCGGAGGAAAAGGCGCTGCTGATGCTGCTCGCGGAGTTCCCGACCGTTATCTTCGACGGCGCGGAGAGCCGCGATCCGTCCGGCGTCACCCACTACGCGACGCAGCTCGCGTCCGCGTTCCACAGCTTCTACAACGCCCACCGCATCCGCAGCGGCGAGAAGGAGCTGATACTCCCGCGCCTCGCGCTCGTCACGGCGGTGCGGCAGGTGCTTGCCAACGCGCTCGACATCCTCAAGGTCGACGCGCCGGAGAAAATGTGAGGACGATATGAAACAAACCCCTATGATACTTGACGGCGGCAGCGGCGCCTGTCTGATACAGGCGGGAATGCCCGCCGGCGTCTGCCCCGAAAAGTGGGCGCTCGACAACCCCGCCGCGCTGACGCAGCTCCAGCAGAACTACGTCGCCGCCGGCAGCGACGCCGTCTACAGCTTCACCTTCGGCGGCAACGCCGTGAAGCTCGCCGCGCACGGACTTGAAGGCGAGTGCGAGCGGCTCAACGAGGAGCTCGTGAAGCTCTCGAAGAACGCCGTCGGCTCCGCCGCGCTCGTCGGAGGCGATATCGGCCCGACCGGACTGCTGCCCAAGCCCTTCGGCGACGCGGATTTCGACACGCTCTACTCCGTCTTCGCGCAGCAGGCGAAGGCGCTCGAACGCGGCGGCGCGGACTTCATCGCCGTTGAGACGATGATGTCGCTGACCGAAGTCAAGGCCGCGGTGCTCGCCGCGAAGGCGTCCACCGACCTGCCCGTCTACGCCTCGATAACCTGCGGCTCCAACGGCCGCACGCTGACCGGCTGCACGCCTTCGGCGGCGCTCGTGACGCTGCAGGCGAACGGCGCGGACGCGTTCGGGCTCAACTGCTCGCTCCCGCCGGAGCAGATGTACGCGCTTTTCCCCGAGCTGATAAAGCTCGCGAAGATACCGCTGACCGCCAAGCCGAACGGGGAGTACCCCGACTCCGACGGCGTCAGACACAGCGTCGCGCCGGAGGCGTTCGCCGCCGATATGAAGCGGCTCGCCGAGCTGGGCGTCGCCGCGATGGGCGGATGCTGCGGCTCGACTCCGGAGCACATTTCCGCGCTCTCCGCCGCCGTCTGCGACGTCGAGATAGAGACGGCGAAGGGCGAGGGCGAATACCTCGCACTCGAGCGTCAGATATATCCGCTGCCGTCCGCTGAGGAGCTCGCCGCCTGCGGAGTTTACTCCGCGATGTCGCTGCTCGACGCGGTGGACGCGGGCGAGAAGATCATCCGCGTCAGGATCGACTCGCCTTCGGACGCGGAAACGCTCTCCGATATGCTGCTTTACGCGAACGCGCCGGTCTCGGTCGTTGCTTCGGACGTCGAATCCGCGCTCCGCGCCGCGGGCGTATGCCCCGCGAGATTCCTGCTCGATCCGTCGGGCACGGTCTCTTCGCAGGAGGCCGCGCAGCTCACGCGCCGCCTCTTCGCTTCGATAGCGTAAAATAATATTTGAATATACAAAAGAAGGGAATGGTAGGAATGATCAACGCGGATTTCTCGCAGAAGTTCGGCAAAGAAGCGCTCACGTTTGACGACGTTCTGCTTATACCCGCCAAGTCCGAGGTGGTGCCGAAGGAGGTCAGCGTTTCTACGCGTCTGACCAACGCCATCCGCCTGAACACGCCGCTTATCAGCGCGGCGATGGACACCGTCACCGAGGCGCGTATGGCGATAGCCATGGCGCGTGAGGGCGGCATAGGCATAATTCATAAGAATATGACGATCGAGGAGCAGGCGGACGAGGTCGACAAGGTGAAGCGCAGTGAAAACGGCGTCATCGTCAACCCGTTCTACCTCTCTCCCGACCATTACGTTTACGACGCGGACGAGCTTATGGCGAAGTTCCGCATCTCCGGCGTGCCTATCGTCAAGGCGGGCAAGCTCGTCGGCATAATCACCAACCGCGACCTTAAGTTCCTGAAGAACTACAATATGCGCATCGAGGAGGTCATGACGAAGGATAACCTCATCACCGCGCCCGTCGGCACGACTCTCGAGCAGGCGCAGGAGATCCTCTGCGCGCACAAGGTCGAGAAGCTGCCCCTCGTCGACGAGGAGGGACGCCTCAAGGGCCTTATCACGATAAAGGACATCGAGAAAGCGGTGCAGTACCCGAACTCCGCGAGGGATTCGCAGGGCAGACTGCTCTGCGGCGCGGCGATAGGCGTCACCGCGGACGTGCTCGACCGCGCCCGCGCGCTGATAGAAGCGGGCGTCGACGTGCTTGTGCTCGACTCTGCGCACGGGCATTCCAAGGGCATTCTCGAATGCGTCGGCAAGGTCAAGGAAGCGTTCCCCGACTGCCAGCTCATCGCCGGCAACGTCGCCACCGCCGAAGGCACCGAGGACCTCATCAAAGCGGGCGCCGACTGCGTCAAGATCGGCATCGGCCCCGGCTCGATATGCACCACCCGCGTCGTCGCGGGCATCGGCGTTCCGCAGATCACCGCGATCTACGATTCCGCCTGCGCCGCCGCGAAATACGATATCCCCGTCATCGCCGACGGCGGTATCAAGTACTCCGGCGACGTCGTCAAGGCGCTCGCTGCGGGCGCGTCCGTCGTAATGATCGGCTCGCTGCTCGCGGGCTGCGACGAGAGCCCCGGCGAGAGCGAAGTCTTCCAGGGCAGACGCTTCAAGGTCTACCGCGGCATGGGCAGTATGGCGGCGATGTCGAAGGGCAGCTCCGACCGCTACTTCCAGCAGGGCTCCACGAAGCTCGTGCCGGAGGGCGTCGAGGGCCGCGTCCCCTACAAGGGACCCGCCGCGGACACCGTCTTCCAGCTCATCGGCGGCGTGAAGGCCGGCATGGGCTACTGCGGCTGCAGGGACATCCCCGCGCTGCACAGCGACAGCCGCTTCGTCCGCATCACCGGAGCGGGCCTCAAGGAGAGCCATCCCCACGATATTTATCTGACCAAGGAAGCGCCTAACTATTCGGTCAATCCGCAATAAGTGATATTAAGAAGGAGGAAGAATATAAATGGATAAGAATCAGGCGTTGAAATACACTCTCGAGCAGATCGAGAAGAAATGCGGCAAGGGAGCCGTCATGAAGCTGGGCGACACGCCCGCGATGAACGTTGAAGCCATCTCCACCGGCTCGCTCGGGCTCGACCTGGCGCTCGGCGTCGGCGGAATGCCCCGCGGCAGAATAATAGAAATATACGGACCGGAATCCTCCGGCAAAACGACTCTGGCGCTGCACGTCATCGCCTCCGCGCAGAAGGCGGGCGGCGAAGCGGCGTTCATCGACGCGGAGCACGCGCTCGATCCTGTTTACGCCAAGGCGCTGGGGGTCGACACCGACAACCTCCTCGTTTCTCAGCCGGACTACGGCGAGCAGGCGCTCGAGATCGCCGAAATGCTCGTCCGCAGCGGCGCGATCGACGTCATCGTCGTCGACTCCGTCGCCGCGCTCGTTCCGCGAGCCGAGATAGAGGGCGATATGGGCGACGCGCATATGGCGGTGCAGGCGCGGCTTATGTCTCAGGCGCTCCGCAAGCTCGCCGGCGTAATTTCCAAGACGAACACGATACTTATTTTCATCAATCAGCTGCGCTCTAAGGTCGGCGTGGTCTACGGCAACCCCGAGGTGACGACCGGCGGCGCCGCGCTGAAATACTACTCCACCGTCCGCATCGATATCCGCCGCGCCGAGCAGATAAAGAACGGGCTTGAGCTCGTCGGCGCGCACACGAAGGTGAAGGTAGTCAAGAACAAGGTCGCCCCGCCGTTCCGCAACGCCGAATTCGACATACTCTACGGCAAGGGCATCTCCAAGGAGAGCGAACTCGTCGATATCGGCGTGCGCGTCGGCGTAGTCGAGAAGAGCGGCACCTGGTTCTCCTATAACGGCGCCCGCATCGGCCAGGGCAAGGACAACGCGAGGATATTCTTCGTCGAGCATCCCGACATGGCCGCCGAGGTCGAAGCGAAGATCCGCGAGAAGATCCTCGAGGGAGCTTCTCCCGTGGCGGAGGAGTCCAAAGCGCCGCTGGCTCCCGTTTCCGGCGGGATCGGAGCCGGCGTTGAAGAAGAGTAATCAATGATATGAGAGTTTCTCTCAAACGCCTCGGCAAAAAGCCGTTTTTCGCCGTGCTGACCGAGGAGGGCGAACCGCTCGGGCTCGTCGACTTCGAGAGCAAGGGGCGGCTGCGGCTTTCAGACGGCTGCGAAGCGGACGGGGCGGAGCTCGAGGCGGAGATCGCGGAGAGCGAGAAGCGCATCGCGCGCTCCCACGCTTATTTCCTGCTTTCGCGGCGGGACTACTCCACCGGCGAGCTGATCAAGAAGCTGACCGAGCTGCCCGTCAGCGAAGAAGCGGCGGAGCACGCCGCGGCGCATCTGACCGAGCTCGGCTACGTTCGCGACGGCGAATACGCCGCGCGCGTCGCCGCGCACTACGCGGCGGCAGGCAACGGACCGCTGAAGGTTTCCGCGGAGCTGCGCCGGCGCGGCTTCGACTCCGCGACGGCGGAGGAGGCACTGGCGGCGCTCGAGGAGAGCTTCGACTATCCCGAAAGCGCCCGCGCCGAAGCGGAAAAGAAATTCGGCCCGCTCGGCGAGCTTTCATGGGAGCAAAAAGGGAAGATAACCGCGTTTCTCGCCCGCAGGGGCTTTACCTACGACCAGATAAGCCGTGCGCTTGGATGACCGTGAGAGGCTGAAAAAATCACAAAAGGTGATACTATGAACCTTCCGAATAAACTGACGGTGTTGAGAGTGATACTGATACCGGTCTTCGTCGCAGTGATCTTCATCACGGCGATACCGTATCGTTTTCTTATTGCGGCGGCGCTCTTCGCGCTCGCGTCGCTGACCGACCTGCTGGACGGCAAAATCGCGCGCAAGCGCGGACTCGTTACCGATTTCGGCAAGCTGCTCGACCCGCTCGCCGACAAGGTCTTCGTGACCGCGGCGCTTTTCTGCATAATATGCATAACGGAACATCCTACTTGGCGGATGCTGCTGACGATAGCGACGATAATAATCGTCGCGCGCGAATTTCTCGTCACGTCGCTGCGCCTGCTCGTCGCGAGCAGGGGAGTCGTCATCCCCGCCGCATATATGGGCAAGGTGAAAACGACGCTTCAGATGATCGCGATAATCTGCATCCTGCTCGAAACGCAGTTCGCCTGCGAATTGAGGGGGCTGATGTGCTTCGAGCACTGGATCGGCTATATCACGCTCGCCGCGGCGGTCGTTGCGACGATAATTTCCGGCTGGCAGTACGTTGCCGCCTACGGTTCATATCTTGACCCTCGGAAGTAGGGTTCAGATAGATAATTGTAATTTTGCTTCCATGGAAGCGGAAGAGGAGCTGACAACATGGCACAGAAAATCAGAACGGCGATAATCGGCACCGGCGGTATCGCCAACGGCAAACACCTCAAGGGCCTCAGAGCAGTAAAGGACGTCGAGGTCGTCGCGATCTGCGACATTATCCCCGAGAGAATGACCGAAACGAAGCAGAGATATCCCGAGCTCGCGGGCGCTGCCGAGTACGTCGACTACAAAGAGCTGCTGAAGGACGAGAGCATCGACTGCGTACACGTCTGCACGCCGAACCGTTCTCACGCGTTCATCACCATCGACGCGCTGAACGCCGGCAAGCACGTCATCTGCGAGAAGCCCATGGCGACCTCCTATGAGGAAGCGGTCGCGATGTGCGAAGCGGCTAAGAAGAACGGCAAGCTGCTGACCATCGGCTATCAGAACAGACAGACCAAGGAGCAGATCTACGCTCACAGGCGCGTCGAAAACGGCGAGCTCGGCGAGATCTACTTCGCCCGCGCCCACGCGCTGCGCCGCAGAGCGATCCCGAACTGGGGCGTTTTCCTCAAGGAAGACGAGCAGGGCGGCGGACCGCTGATCGACATCGGCACCCACGCGCTCGATCTGACGCTGTGGCATATGAATAACTACCGTCCCGTCATGGCGGTCGGCCAGACCTTCAAGAAGATCTGCCGCGACGGCAAGAACACCGGCAACATCTGGGGCGGCTTCGACGCCTCCGAGTTCACGGTCGAAGATTCCGCGTTCGGCTTCGTCAAGATGGAGAACGGCGCGGTCATCAGCATCGACTCCTCCTGGGCGATCAATATGCTCGACACGCGCGAAGCGATCTGCACCCTTTGCGGAACGAAGGGCGGCATCGACTTCACCGACGGCGTCCGCATCAACAAGGTCGTCAACGACGCCATGACGATCGAGAAGCCCGACCTCAGCGAGGGCGGCGTCGCCTACTACGACGGCTTCGCGGGCTTCGGTCCGGACGAGGCGGAGTCCAACACCTTCTACGGCGCTGTACGCGGTGAGAACGAGCTGCTGGTCAAGCCGGAGCAGGCCGCGGTCGTCACCCGCATCCTCGAGGGCATCTATAAGTCCGCGGAGACCGGAAAGCCCGTCTTCTTCACCTACGACGACTAAAGCGAGGTAGAGATATGTATCTTGGCATTATCGGATGGTTTGATGAAAACAGCTTCCGCAACGCTGCGGAAAAGGGCATCTCCGCCCTTGAGTTCGATATCAACGACAACTACAGAGTTCCCGAATTCACCGCCGCCGTTCCGCAGATAAACGAGTGGATAAAGAAGTACGGCGTTTCAGTCGCCGCCGTCGGTCAGTGGGGGACCGAGCGTCTCCTGCCCGACAGGACGCTGAACGAGGCGCAGATCGAGATCGAGAAGGAGCTTATGCGCTCCGCCGCCGCCGTCGGCTGCGGCGTTTACATCACCGGCTGCAACCGCGGACAGACTCTCTGGGACGACGACGCCGACTTCGCCGCCGCGGCGAAGTATATGCGCCGCCTTGTCGAATACGGCAACGAGATCGGCGTAAAGGTCTGCCTCTACAACTGCGACTGGAACAACTTCCTCGACAACGCCGGCGCGTGGAATCGCATAATCCCGATGGTCCCCGGCCTCGGCATCAAGTTCGACCCGTCGCACGCCGTCGTTCACGGCAGGGACTGGCGCGAGGAGATGCGCAAGTGGGCGAAGCATTTCTACCACGTTCACGTTAAGGGAACGCTCTATCTCGGCGATAACTGCTGGGACTTCCCTCCCGCGGGACTCGACGATTTCGACTGGCATTCCTTCATGGGCTATCTTTACGCCGCCGGCTACGACGGCTGCGTTTCGCTGGAGCCGCACTCAGCCGTCTGGCAGGGAGAGCTCGGCGAGAAGGGGATCCAGTACACCGTCGACTATCTCAAGCCCATGCTTCTGTAAGTTGAATAAGCATTGTAAACATAATGAAAACGCCTCCCGCGAGGGAGGCGTTTTTGCATACTTGAGAGGGGTAGAAGGGATTTGGACCCTTACGCCGTCATTATCGCGAGCAGGCAGACGCGCTCGCCGGTGGAGCCCTTGTTCTTCTCCGCGGACATATAGATCTCGACGGTGTGCGTCGCGTATTCGCTGCCGGCGTAGACGGTGGCGTAGCCGGCGCAGTCCTCGCCGCCGTCGATGAAGTCGCATTCGAGCGTCGCGGCGTGCGCGCCGTCGACGTAGACCTCGAGGCGTCCGCCCGTGCGGTTGACGACCTTCCAGTACATCAGCGTGATATACTGCGCGTCCACCTGATAGACCAGCGGAGCGCCGCCGGGCGCAGCGCACTCCCAGCCGGCGCGGTCGAAGATATCGTAGCGCAGGCCGTAGCGGACGAAGCTGCCGAAGCTTACCGGGCGCTTGTAGTTCGTGAAGAGCCAGCCGTTCATATAGCGGCAGGGGGTGAGTCCGACGGCGGGGACGGGGATATCCGCGTCCGTGTTTATTTCGCCGAGCTGCCGGCGGACGTTTTCGAGGAAGTTCGCGACCAGCTCGCCGAAGAAGGCGTGGCCGTTAAGCCCGAGATTGAAGCCGTCGTCGGTCAGCGATGAGAAGAAGAACTTGCCCGCCGCGAGTTCCTGCGCGACCGCGTGGCGCAGACTGATGACCGGACAGCCGTACGCGCGGGCAATTTCGAGCTCGTTCGCGTAGTCGGATTTGCCTGAGGCGTCCATCGTGCAGAGTATTACAACGGCGATGGGTTTTTCGGCAGTCAGCAGACGCCGGACGATGACCTCGAAGGTCTCCTTCGCTTCGGGGTTTTTCATATCCGCGACCGAGTAGTCGATAAAGACGATGTCCGCACCCTCGTTTATGAGGTTTCTGCCGACGTCGTGCGCACCGTAGCGCGAATCACTTTCCGAAACGGCTTTGAAGAGGAAGTTGAAATTATCGCTGCCGTAGGTGTCGGCGAACCAGCGCCGTATCGCGAAGGGATAGGCGTCCTTCATGTATTCGACGCCCGCGCCCGCCATCGCGCCGCTGCCGCAGAAGCCGACCGTAACGGGTGAACGGTCGACCGTCGGGTCGGGCGGCGTCTGCTTCGGCGCGCTGTCTTCGCTCGAGAAGTAGGGAGGCGTCTCTTCTTTAATAAAGGCCGCCTCGCAGCGCTTGAGCACGCGGGCAAGGCGTATGAGGTTGCCGGCGTAGAGCGTTCCGCCCTCAATGCGCTCGGGAGTCAGCTGCGTTGCCGCGCTGAATGAGCGCGCGCGCAGCTCGATATTCGTCAGCGGCGCGTCGCTGATCTTGTTGCCGTCGTTATCATAAAGCGGCTCGTATTTCGTATCCGGCGTTTCCTCCTTCTCGTTGGAACCGAAGTCGAGCCGTTCGGATTCCGGATAGAATATTCCTTCGAGCCAGCTGCAGCCGCAGAGCTGAGTCAGAGACAGGAGCAGCGCCGCAAGAATTATTATTGAAAGGGATCGTTTCACGACGTTCACCTCCTGCGTTGTTTCAGGGACTTTCCATCTGAATTATAACGCCGCGGCGGCGCAAAGTCAAGTCGTTCGGGATTCCAAACGCTCCTTTTTGCCGGTTTGGGATATATTACATATGAAAATAATTTAAAAAACTTTTCAATAATATCACAAATTCGTAATAATATCACAAACCGACAAGAAAATTAGTATATTAGGAAATATAATAATAATACCTATCGTATGTTGTGTAACTATGGGTAGTTATCTCTGCCTCTGAGGCGGAGAAGAGAAAATCCTGATTCCGGAGGTCACATCATGATTAAGAGATCGATTAAAAAATCGGTCGCGGTCGCGGTGCTTGCAGGGCTTATTATGACCATGTTCACGGCGGTCATACCCATGCTCGCTTCAGCCGCGCAGGACTACGGCATCGAGAACGTGCAGATGTATGCGCTCGAGAGCTGGTCCGCCGACGACTTGACGAACGTCGCTGCGACGAACGCGACTCTTTCCTTTGATATAGGAAGGAAGCCCTCCGTCACAAGCGGCACGACGAAATTCGCTCCCACAAAGAGTCTTCTGATCACCGCTAACGAAGACGGAGACGCGGCGTTCTCGAACTTCGACGCGGACGGCAACGCTGTCGTGCCCGAGTTTACCAATCGCTACGACGAGAGCGCAAAATCGTTCTCGATCGCTTCTCCCGGCACCGGCACCTTCGAGGGCCTCTGCCTCTGGGTGAACACGAATATGCTCGGCGCGGACGCGGCGGGCTGCTGGCTTGAGATGACGCTTTCCGACGGCGACAAGAAGGCCGTCATGAAAGACGCTTCCAAGACCGGAGCGCTCGGCTCGGTAGCGGACGGCGGCGACTATATGTACTTCAAGTTCACCGACTTCAACGTTGACGACGGCTTCGATCCGCTCGCCTTCACCCGCATGGATATCACCGTCCACGGCACGAAGGCGGGGATGCAGCTGCTCATCAGCGATTTCCGTTTCTTCAACTTCACCGAGTCCTATCTTGAGGCGATGGCCGCGGTCAACGCCCTCTACGGCGCGGACGAATACGACCCCGACGCCTACGAGGAGTACACCGCCGCTTACGAAGCTTACATCAAGGAAACGCTGAACGGCAAGAAGTCCAGCGTCAACAGCAAGAAGGCCGCCCTCGACGCCGCCATCGCGAAGCTGGGCGAGCCGCAGCTGAAGCTGTTTGACATCAAGGGCTTCCGCGCGTACAAGACCGAGGACATAAACGAGATGTACGAGCAGCTTTACTGCCGCGCCTCGCTCGTCACCAACAACCAGAAGGATTTCGTTTACGACTACGACGACGTCGAAGACGTTTATACCCTCGAATACAATTCCAGCACGAAGCAGTGGGAGCGCGCCGCGGGCCCGAACGCTTCGCTGAAGCTCCTCAAACTCGTCTGCACCGAGGTCGAGGGCTGGATGGAGTTCATGAACTACGACCGTGAAGAGAAGATGGAAGACGGTCAGCCGATCCCGATCAACGACGATTTCTTCGGCAAGGATATGAGTGGCTACACCGGCCTCCGCTTCTACATGAACTTCAGCAACATCCCCGAGAGCCGCGCCAAGTCCGTTGACGTCATCATCGGTACCTACGGCGAAGAACCCAACCAGATCTTCACCGCCCGCATCGACGACGTCAAGGAAAGCGGCTACTATCTCGTACCTTTCTCCTCATTCGATAATCAGGATAAACTCCCCGAATATATGGATAAGCTCGATACCTTCGGTCTGAAGTTCAACGAGATCACCAACGGCGTCGAGGTCGCGATAACCGACGTCAAGGCGTACATCATCGTTGACACGAAGGCCGAGAAGGCGAAGCTTGTCAACCTCATTGAAGAGATCGAAAACGAATATGAAGAGAGCTTCTGGTCCAGACAGTCCTGGGAGAAACTCATCAACGAAAAGAACGCCGCGCTGAAGATCGCCGGCAAGCAGAACGTCACCCAGGCGGAGATCGACGCCGAATACGAGAAGCTCTCCTTCGCGGTCGCCAACCTCAAGAAGCCGCAGTACGCGCTGCTCCGCTTCCCCGGCTTCGCGCCCTGGACCGCCGACCAGCTCAAGCAGATGGTCAGTAACGGCGGCAACTTCTCGATCACGAGAGATCAGGCGTATCTCGCCAAGGACGAGAACGGCAACGACGTCACCGACGCCGGCCTGCTGATCGAATACAAGTCCGGCGCGATCCAGCTTTACAGCTACTCCAACGCGAACTCCGGCGAGAGCGCTGAGTATAAGCGCCTCGAAGCCGTAACAACGCCGTTCGGCGGCAGGAACGCCACCGGCTACGACGGCATCCGCGTTTACCTCTATATGCCGAAGGGCGGCACTCCGACCCGTATGTCCATGACGATCGGCAACTGCAACGCGTTCATGCCGATACTGACCGCGACCTGCACCGTCGACACGTCCGATATGAAGGAGAGCGGCTACGTTTACTTCCCCTTCAACAGCTTCAAGCTTTCCAACAACAACTACTCGCTCGACTACGAGTTCCTGGATTACTTCGCGATCAATATCCAGGGAAGCTATCTCGTTCAGGAAGCGTTCTACTGCCTGTCCGACATAGCGGCGTATAAGATCCTCGACGACGAGGGTAACCCGCTCGACGGCGACCTGCCCGGATCCGAGGAGCTCGTATCGCTGCTGCCGACGATAGCCGTCAGTCTGCTCGCGTTCGCCGCCTGCATGCTGATGATGACCAAAAAGGCCTCCCGCGCTAAGCGCAGCGGTCGCTGAGCGCGTGTCGGGAAAAGGAGGAAATGACCTATGAAAAAGATCCTTACGTTCATACTCGTTATCTCCCTTGTCGGAGCGCTTTTCACCGGGCTCTTCCCGATAGGCGCTTCCGCGGAAGATGACGAACCGTACTACGAGGCGTTCGTCTCCACGAAGCTCAAGGGCTTTGCCGCCTGGGGAGCCATCGCGAAGACGGCGACTCCGCCAGTCGGTATGACGATGGGCAACGGCGGCAGCGTCACCAACAGCGAAGCCGGCGTTCTGACCATCTCGCCGAAGAAGGCGTCGAGCGGCAACGTTTTCACCGCCGTTTCGCAGCTTGCGGACGCGTCGCTCGGTGCCGACGTTACCGAGCTCGCCGGCAACCCCTTCACGCTTGAGGACGGCAGCGCGGACCTCTCCGCCTTCGACGGAATGCGCGTGCAGCTCAACTCCAAGAGCATCACGCAGAACATCACGCTGACCATCGGCGCGCAGGGAACCGACCACGACTTCACCGCGAGCGTCAAGTTCAAGTACGCCGACCGCGAAGCGAACAACAACATCTACGTTTTCTTCGACATCCCCGAGAGCGAGGAGGAGAAGGCGGCGTATAAGTACTTCGTCAACACCGCCGACTCCACCGTCGGCATCACCGACGAACAGCTTACGGAGATAAACTTCATCTCCGTAGACGTCGGCAGAACGACCGTCGGCACCGGCTTCCTTACGATGTCCGACCTCGCCTGCTTCAGCAAAGAAGGCGGCGTCTCCTACTCCAAGGTAATGGCGGACGGCGCCACGAAGCGCTGGGCCGAATACACCTCGAGCTCATGGAAGGCCTTCAAGAAGGTCTACGATCAGGCGAAGGCCGCCACCAGCGCGACCCAGAAAGAAAAGTTCGCCGTTCAGCTCCAGGAAGCGATCGACCAGCTCGTTCCGCTGACCATCTCCAGCAAGAAGCTGCCCGGTATCGAGAACTGGACCGACGAGGATCTCGCCAAAGCGTACGCCAAGAACGGCACGATGACGCTTGTCACCGACGAAGCCGAGATCGCCAAGTTCGGCGCCGAGGGCTCAAAGCAGATCATCAAGGTAGTCGGCAAGAGCGACACCAGCTCGATCATCTTCCAGAACTTCCGCCCCAACACCACCAGCTTCACGAGAATGCCCTCCGACATCTTCGGCGGCATCGCGCATACCGGCTACACCGGCATCCGTTTCTACGTATCCTCTCCCGACTACTCCAAGTTTAAGAGATACGACAGCGCGACCAAGACGACCACCGGCTTCAAGATCACCCTCGGCGGCAACGCCGACATAACGACCGCCTGCGAGCAGAAGATAACCATCGACGGCGCGGGCAAGGGCGATCCCTACGTCATCACCTTCGATGGCCCCGGCTACGTCTACGTCCCGTTCTCCGAGCTCTCCGGCGAGGAGAAGATGCCGAACCCCGGCTACATCTTCCAGTTTGAAGTCGTAATGCCCTCCGCTGGCGCGACCTTCTACATCTCCGACTTCGAGTATTATAAGAAGGAGACCAACGACAACGCGGTCAGTCTTTCGGAGCTCGCCGCTCTGATAGGCGAAGCGCAGAACGTCGACGAATACGAATTCAGCGCCGCCTCCATGAAGGCGCTCGACCGCGCGCTGCTTTCCGCGCAGACGACCTTCAACTCCTCCTCCGCCGAGGTCGAGGACGTCAACGCCGCCTGCGAGAAACTCCGCAAGGCGCTGGACGGACTTGAGAAGGGCGAGATCAAATACGTCAACCTCAACTCCTTCAAGAGTTGGGACAACATCACCGGCAACCCCGGTATCACCCTTGAGAACGCGGTCGCGTCCGTCACCGAAGACAAGGCGTTCATAGACACCGAGGCCGACTTCGGAATTCAGTTCAAGCTGAACCGCGGCAAGACCAACTTCTCCTTCTCGAACTACAACGGCAACGCCGTTTACAACAACCCCTTCGGCAGCGAGTATAAGTACATCTCCGGCATCCGTATGTACGTCGCCGTCGAAAAGGAGGAGTACGCCCGCGGCAAGTATCTGCAGCTTGCGCTCAGCAACGTCAACTACACCTGGGAGAGCGCGGCGACGAACTCCACCAAGCCCTACGACGGCCCCGGCTGGTACTACTGGCAGATCTCCGACATGGAGCTCGCCGAGAAGTACTCCGAGCTGAAGGTCCCCACCGCCTCCTTTGAGGAGCAGCTCGAGAACGAACAGGCGATCATGAGCGGCAGTCATCCGATGATTCCGGCGCCCGACGCCTTTACGCTGTCGGTCAACATCTCCGGCTCCACCTCGATCTACATCTCCGATCTGCAGGCGTATCAGAAGCTCGACGCCGACGGCAACCCCGAGGGAATGAACAAAAATTCCAAGACGGGCGACATCGGCAGAGATATGACTCTGACCTTCGTCTTCGTCGTCACGGCGCTCATCTCCGGATGCGGCCTCGCGCTGACGAATAAGAAGAGCAAAAAGCGCGCGTAACGCTTAAACGAACGAATCCGGCTGAAGCGGGTCTTCAGCCGGATTTTCTTTTCCGCCTTTGAGCGCGCATACGGAAAAAGCCGCCGTATAAACGGCGGCAGTTCCCGGAAAGGAGCAACTGACTATGAAAACCAACAACAGCGAAATCAAAACGCCCGAATTCAAAGCGGGCAGATACAGACACTTCAAGGGCGGGGAATACCGCGCCCTTTTCGTCGCGAAAAACTCCGAAACGCTCGAGGACGAGGTCGTCTATCAGGCGCTTTACGGCGAGGGCGGCTACTGGGTGAGGCCGCTCTCTATGTGGGACGAAACCGTCGAGCGCGGCGGAAAGACCTTCAAGCGATTCACGTATATCGGGGAATAACGCGTCAGAACTCGTCTTCTAATTCCTCAAACTCGTCAAACTCATCAAGTGCGTCGAGTCTGTTGCGCTCCTCTTCCTCTTCGTCGAGCATCATCTCGAAAAGGATACAATCTTCGACGTCGAACCCGCCGCCGTTTCCGAAAAAGAAACCCATAGTATCCTCCTTTTTGCCCTCGGTTTTTCCTTGCGATTATATAATAGCATCATAGTTGTCCGATAAAACGGACTTTTATTCGTTTTTTCGGATTTTTTGCAAAAAACGGACCGTGCCGGCACGGTCCGTTTTCATTAAATGCGAAAAGTTATTGCTGATTCGGATTCTGCTGCCTGTTCTGCGCGGAGTAGTAGACGTTCTGCGCGATGTTGGAGACGCGGTTGAGCATCTCCTCGTTGGACTGTTTCAACTCCGAGACGTTGTCGACCATATCGCCGAAGCCGTAGAGCATGAAGCTTGATACCCACGCGAGCAGGGGGAGCAGCACGAGCAGGATTATACCCGCTACGACCAGCGCCATTCCGCTGACGAAGCTGGATGAGCCGTTGCTGTTGACGGTGATCCCGCTTCCCGCGGCGCCGACCGCGATAAGCGAAAGGCCGGATATAATGCCGCCGATGATGCCGAGCCAGCAGACTACCTTTGCGAGAGTTTTGATTTTTTTGCCGATGTTTCTGAACATTTTGTTTCCTCCTTGTTTTTTATGATTCGGTTAAACGGTTTATTTCCGTGTCGCGAACTCGAGTATATCCGCGGTGGCTTCGCCGCGGCAGGTGTCGTTGAGTATCTCGTGGCGGCAGTTTTCGTAGAGCTTCATCTCGACCTGCGCTCCCTCGGCTTTCAACCGTTCGTAAACGGTCTTGACGCCCTCGCCGTAGTTGCCGACGGGGTCTTCGGAGCCGGACACGAGCAGTATCGGCAGGGACTTGTCGATGTTTTTGAACCACTTTTTGCCGTTGCAGAAGGAGGTCAGGCGCATCAGGTCCTGATACGCGCTGACGGTGAAGCGGAAGGTGCAGAACTTGTCCTGCGAGTAGGTCGCGCGGACGCCCGTGTCCTTCGTCAGCCAGCTGCGCGGGTCGTTTTCGCCTGCGAAGCGGTCGTTATACTTGCCGAACGCGAGCTTTTCCGCGAGGCCGGAATAGGCGTGTCCGCCCTTGAACGTCTTCATCACGCCCATCATCGCGGAGCCGGCCTTCGCTGCGGGATTCGGGCCGCCGGTGCCCATTACGACGAGGCGGTCGGGGATAAAGGTCGTTTCGGCGGCGGTGCGCACGACGAAGGAGCCCATGCTGTGCCCGAGCAGGATATAATGCAGGTCGTCGCCGTATTCCTTCTTCATCGCGTCGGCGAACTCGGCGACGTCCTGCGCGAGCAGCTTCCAGCCGTTCTTCTTCGCAATGTAGCCGAGCTCGGAGTCGTCCTTCGCGGTGTGTCCGTGCCCGAGGTGGTCGTAGCCGAAGCAGACGAAACCCGCCTCCGCGGCGGCGCGCATGAAGGCGTCGTAGCGCCCGATGTGCTCGGTCATTCCGTGCACTACGTGAAAGAGACCTTTGGGCTCGCCTTCGGGCAGATAGACCTTGCCGGCGAGCTCGTGTATACCGTCGCACGACGGGACTTTTTTCTCGATAACGGTTATCATTGCTGCACCCTCCTATTTATCGAAAGCGCGGCAGGCGGCGACGGCGCGTTTCCAGCCGTCGAGCAGCCGCGAGCGTTCGTTTTCGCTCATGGCGGGAGAGTATCGCGTTCCGCCGCCGAGCTTCTCCTTGATTTCCGCGCGGCCGCGCCAGACTCCCGCCGCGAGGCCCGCGAGCAGCGCCGCGCCGAGCGCGGTCGCCTCCGGGGACGGCGGAAGCAGCACTTCCACGTCGGATATATCCGCCTGGAACTGCATCAGGAAGCGGTTCTGCGAGGCGCCTCCGTCGGCCTTCAGACAGGTCAGCGGGAGGCCGGCTTCGCGAAGCACGCGGATTAGGTCGTCGGTCTGGTAGGCGATGGATTCGAGCGCGGCGCGGCATAGTACGGCGCCGTCGGTGCCGCGCGTCATGCCGAATAGAGCGCCGCGAGCGCGCATATCCCAGTACGGTGCGCCGAGCCCGACGAACGCGGGCACAAGGTAGACGCCGCCGTTATCCGGCACGCTGAAGGCGAGTTTTTCGCTGTCCGCGGATTTCTCGATCACGCGCAGCTCGTCGCGGAGCCACTGTATCGCGGCGCCTCCGACGAAGATGCTGCCCTCGATCGCGAACTGCCGCGGCGCGCCCTTCTCGCCCGCGGCGGCGGTGACGATGAGGCCGTTTTTCACGTCCGGCCGCGTCTCGCCGACGTTGGCGAGCAGGAAGCAGCCGGTGCCGTAGGTGTTCTTCGCCTCGCCGGATTCGAAGCAGCCCTGTCCGAAGAGCGCGGACTGCTGATCGCCCGCGATGCCGCAGACGGGCACCTGCGTTCCCATAACGTCGGTATAGCCGTAGACCTCGCCGCTGCTGCGGACTTCCGGCAGTATGCAGGCGGGTATGTCGAGCGCTTGGAGCAGTCCTTCGTCCCAGCGGTCGGCTGAAATATCATAGAGCATCGTGCGGGATGCGTTGGTGCGGTCCGTTGCGTGCACCTTGCCGCCGGTGAGCTTCCAGAGCAGCCAGCAGTCGACGGTGCCGAAGAGCAGCTCGCCGCGCTCCGCGCGTTCACGGGCGCGGGGAACGTTGTCGAGTATCCATTTGAGCTTGGTGCCGCTGAAATAGGCGTCTATGCGCAGTCCGGTCTTCTCCGCGACGTAGTCGCCCAGCCCCTCCGCCTGCAGTTTCTCGCAGACGTCCGCGGTGCGGCGGCACTGCCATACGATCGCGTTGCAGACGGGTTCGCCGGTGCGTTTGTCCCAGACGACCGTGGTTTCACGCTGATTAGTGATGCCGACGGCGGCGATGTCGTCGGGGGAGACTCCGCTTTTCGCGACGCATTCCGTCATCGAGGCATACTGCTTGGCGTATATCTCCACAGCGTCGTGTTCGACCCAGCCGGCGCGGGGGTAAATCTGTGTGAATTCGTGCTGTGCTATCGCGACCGCGCGGCATTCCTCGTCGAAGAGGACAGCGCGTGCGCTTGTCGTGCCTTCGTCGAGCGCGAGAACGTATTTCATCATACGGCACCGCCTTTCATAATACATTTTACCATAGAATGAAGGAAAACGCAAGAAGCATAATAACACTTGCAATATCACGCGTGTTGTTATATAATATAAATTGGAAGTTTGCGGAGACGGAGAAGATTAAATGAAGGACATTTCCATCGTAATACCGAGTCTGGACCCCGACGAAAAGCTCGTCGAGGTCGTTCGCGGACTGCGCGAAGCGGGCTTTGAGGATATAGTGATTATCAACGACGGCTCCGCCGCGGAAACGCTGCGCTTTTATGACGAAGCGGCGGCGCTCGGCGGCGTTACGATGCTTGCGCATGAGGAGAATCGCGGCAAGGGCAGGGCGCTGAAGACCGCGCTCGAGTGGCTTATCGCGAACCGCCCGAATATCGCCGGTGCCGTGACCGCCGACAGCGACGGACAGCACACTGTCGAAGACATAACCGCCGTCGCGCTGGAGCTCGCCGCGCATCCCGACAGCATCGTCATGGGCTGCCGCGACTTTGACTCGAAGGACGTTCCCGCCCGCAGCCGCTTCGGCAACAAGGCGACGCGCACGGTGCTGCGTATGTCCACCGGCCTGCGCCTTACAGACACACAGACGGGGCTTCGCGGACTGCCGTCGTGTCGTTTCGCGGAGCTGCTTCAGATCGACGGCGAGCGCTACGAATTCGAGATGAACGCGCTCGTCTGCGCCGGCAAGAAAGGCATTCCGATACGCGAAGTGCCGATCAGGACCGTCTACATCAACGGCAACGTCGGGTCGAAGTTCCGCGTCGTCGCGGACTCGGTGCGTATCTACCGCGTTTTCGCGTTCACGCTGAACTCTGTGCTCTCCACCCTGCTCGAGCTTGCGATATTCACGCTGCTCAACTGGCTGCTCGATATGACGGGCGTACCGACCTCGGTCAAGCTGCTTATCTCTACGGTGGTCTCGCGTATCTGCTCGTCGATCGTCAACTACACGATAAACAAAAAAGCGGTATTCCGCAGCGGCGGAAAGGCGAGTATGCGCCGCTACTACACTATGTGGCTCTGTCAGATGGGCGCGTCCTACGGCCTCGTGTACCTCTTCGTTAGGTTGACCGGCGCGACCGGACTGCTCAAGACCGTCGTGAAGATGGCGGTCGATACGACGCTCTTCTTCGTCGGTTACTTCGTGCAGAAAAACTGGGTTTTCAAAGACGACGGCAAATAAGCGTATAAACAAACCGATATAAACGGAGGAAATACAAATGAAAAAGCATCTGACAAAGATCCTTTGTCTCGTGCTCGCGGCGTTTACGCTCGCGCTTTGCTGCAGCTGCGGCAAGGGCGAGGAAAGCGTTACGCCCGAGTCGCAGGACGTCGCGCCGGTCTTCGAGCCGGTCGCGGCTAATATGACCGACCTGGCGTACGTCGGCGGCGGGCTCGTTTCCTTCAAGGACGCCGCGACCGGCAAGCTCGGCCTCATCAATTCCGCGGGCGAAACGGTCGTCGAGGCGGAGTATTCGAAGGTCAAATACTGCGCGATGCAGCTCTTCTTCGTGCTGACGAAGCCGGACGGCAGCGAATGCACCTATAATCCCGAAGACAAGACTTATACCGACGGCAACCTCTGCGCTCACGGCGGACCCGCGACATTCGTCTGGGACGCCGCGAATCAGCAGGCGGTCTACTATGAAGTCGACGCTTACCCCGTTCCTGAGGAGGATCTTCCCGCGGAGGGCAAAGCGGAGATAATATTCGACCTCGAGACCCGCAAGGTAGGCCTTGTCGGTCACGACGGCAAGCTTATCGTCGAGCCGATCTACGACGAAGGTCTGCCCTTCGCCAACGGCTTTGCGGCAGTGAAGAAGGACGGCAAATGGGGCTACGTCGATATGCAAGGGACCGTGATAATCGGTTTCTATTATGACGACGCCTACGTAGGCGCCGCCTGCACCGATCTCGGTCAGGGAATGCCGTACGACGCTGACGCGAACGGAATGATCGTCCTCAATCATGAAGGGCTTTACGGTATGTACAACGGCGCCGGCGACATTGTCTGCGCATTCCAGTATAGAGATATAATCCCCTTCGGCGACGGCACCTATGCCGCGCTTACATGGGGCGAAGAATGGCGGATCGGCAATATCGGCGGGATTTCCTCATACCGTTGATCGAGGCGAAAGGTAAAATTCATGCTCATCAGAAACGGAACGGTACTGCGCGGGGATTTCACACTCGCGCGTGAAGACGTAGCGGTCGAGGGCGAAAGCATCTCCGCGGGCGCGGGCTCCGGCGAATGCATCGACGCCTCCGGCCTGTTCGTCCTGCCAGGGCTTGTGGATATCCACACCCACGGCGTCGGGGAGCACGAGTGCTACGACGGCGACGGCGCCGCGCTGAAGGTAGCGCGCTCGCTCGCCGCGGGCGGCACGACAGCGTTTCTCCCGACCTGCCGCGGAATGGATATCGAAAAACTCGTTTCCGTTACCGGCGAGATCGCGGAGCTTATCGAAGCCGGCGTCCCCGCCGGCTGCGCCTCGCCCGAGGGGATAAACCTCGAGGGCCCCTTCCTTTCGGAAGCGAAGCGCGGCGCGCACCCGGTCGAATACCTCTCGAAGCCGGATACCGCGCTCTACGCCCGCCTTCGCGAAGCGGCGAAGGGGCGCGTCAAGCTCGTCACCGTCGCGCCCGAATGCGCAGGCGCGGACGCGCTAATTGAAGAAATAACCGGTACCGCCGTCGCGTCGCTCGGGCACTCCGCGGCGGATTACGAAACGGCGAAACGCGCCTTCGCGCGCGGAGCGTCTCACGTCACGCATCTTTTCAACGCGATGCTCCCGATGGGGCACCGCGAACCCGGGCTCGCCGGCGCGGCGCTGGACAGCGAAGGCGTCACCTGCGAGCTTATCTGCGACGGCGAACACGTCCATCCGGCCGCCGTCCGCCTCGCCTTCAAAGAGCTCGGCGCGGAACGCGTCGCGCTTATCAGCGACTCCGTCGCCGGAGCCGGACTGCCGCGGGGGGAATACGTCTTCCGCGGCATAAAGCACAGGCGCGACGGGGGAAAGGCGGTGCGCCTCGCCGACGGGCAGCTCGCCGGAGGAGGCGGCTTTCTGCTGGATAACGTCCGCAGCGCCGTGGAGTTCGGCGTGCCGCTCGCGGACGCCGTCCGCGCGGCCTCGCTCACTCCCGCCCGCGTCATCGGCGCGGAGGGGCGCATCGGCAGCATCGCCACCGGCAAGCGCGCGGACCTCATCCTCGTCGACGCGGAGCTGAAACTCAAAGCAGTCGTCCTGCGCGGCATACTTCTCTCATAAAGGAGACGAAAATATGGGATTTCTCGACAACATGATGTCAAACAGATATAACCGCAAGGAGATCAAGCGGGCGCAGGCCTTCACCGACAGGGCGCTCGCGCTTGCGGACCGCTTCAGCGCCATGAGCGAAGCGGAGCTGAAGGGTATGACCGCGCAGTTCAAGCAGCGCATAGCCAACGGCGAGGAGCTCGACAGCATCCTGCCGGAAGCGTTCGCCACCGTCGCGGAGGCGTCCTGGCGCGTGCTGAATATGCGCCACTACCCCGTGCAGATGATCGGCGGCGTCGTGCTCCACAAGGGCAAGATCGCGGAGATGAAGACCGGCGAAGGCAAAACGCTCGTCGCCACGCTCCCCGCGTATCTGAACGCGCTGACCGGCAACGGCGTGCATATAGTCACCGTCAACGACTACCTCGCCAAGCGCGACAGCGAATGGATGGGCAAGGTCTACCGCTACCTCGGGCTTTCCGTCGGCCTCGTCATTCACGACGTCGATCCCGCCGAACGCCGCCCGATGTACGAGGCGGACATAACCTACGGCACGAATAACGAAATGGGCTTCGACTACCTGCGCGATAATATGGTGACGTATAAGGAGCGTATGGTACAGCGCGGCCACAGCTACGCGATAGTCGACGAGGTCGACTCCATTCTCGTCGACGAGGCGAGAACGCCGCTCATCATTTCCGGCCCCGGCGACAAATCGACGGAGCTCTATCAACTCGCCGACCGCGTCGCGCAGACGCTTCACGCCGAGCGCTTCGTCGAACTCAGCGACAAGGAGAACCACGACGATATCGACGCCGACTACATCATAGACGAAAAAGCGCGTACCGCGACGCTGACTCCCCGCGGAGTCGAGAAGGTCGAGCGCGCCTTCAACATAGACAACCTCAACGACCCGGAGAATATGACGCTTTCGCATCATATCAACCAGGCGATCCGCGCGCGCGGCATAATGAAGCGCGACGTCGACTACGTCGTCAAGGACGGCGAGGTCATCATCGTCGACGAATTCACCGGCCGCCTTATGTACGGCCGCCGCTACAACGAAGGCCTCCATCAGGCGATCGAGGCGAAGGAGGGCGTGACCGTCGCCAAGGAGAGCAAAACGCTCGCGACCATCACCTTCCAGAACTACTTCCGCCTTTACGATAAGCTCGCCGGCATGACCGGTACCGCGATGACCGAAGCCGCCGAGTTCCGCGAGATCTACGACCTCGACGTCGTCGAGATCCCCACGAATAAGCCGATGATCCGCGACGACAAGCCGGACGTCGTCTACAAGACCGAGGCGGCGAAGTATAACGCCGTCATCGAGCAGATATCCGAGTGTCACGAAAAGGGCCAGCCCGTCCTCGTCGGCACGGTCACGATCGAGAAATCCGAGCTGCTTTCCAAGATGCTCAAAAGGCAGGGGATACAGCATCAGGTGCTGAACGCGAAGCATCACGAGAAGGAAGCGGAGATCGTCGCGCAGGCGGGCAAGCTCGGCGCCGTCACCATCGCCACGAACATGGCGGGCCGCGGAACCGACATAATGCTCGGCGGCAACGCCGAATACCTCGCCAAGGCACGTATGCGCAAGGAGCAGGTGCCGGAGGAGCTCATCGTAGAAGCCACCGGCTACGCCGAAACGGAGGACCCCGACATCCTCGGCGCGCGCGCGAAGTTCCGCGAATACTACGACGAATACCGCGCCGAGACCGCGAAAGAAGCGGAGCAGGTCGTCAAGGCGGGCGGCCTCTTCATAGTCGGCACGGAGCGGCACGAAAGCCGCCGTATAGATAACCAGCTTCGCGGCCGAAGCGGCAGACAGGGCGACCCCGGCGCGAGCCGTTTCTTCCTCTCCGCGGAGGACGAACTCGTCCGTCTTTTCGGCGGCGACCGCATAAAGGCGACGCTCGAAATGCTCCGCGTGGACGAGAATATGCCCATCGAATCCAAGATGCTCTCCAACGTCATCGAGAGCTCGCAGAAGCGCGTCGAGAGCCGCAACTTCTCGATCCGCAAGAGCGTCCTGCAGTACGACGACGTCATGAACCGCCAGCGCGAGATAATCTACGATCAGCGCGGCAAAGTGCTCGCCGGCGAGGATATCCACCCCTTCATCGAGAAGATGAAGGAGGATACCATCAACGCCGTCTGCGATATGTACCTCGGCGGGAACATACCGGACGAGTGGAACCTTATGGGCCTGCGCGACCACTACCTCGGCGTTCTGACGGACGAGAACACATTCAACTACACCCGCGAGGAGCTTCAGGAGCTCGACCGCAGGGACGTAATAAACGAGCTTATGCGCCGCGCGGACGAAAAGATGGAGTCGCAGCGTGAAATCTTCGGCGAGATGTTCCCCGAGCTCGAGCGCATCGCGCTGCTCCGCTCGGTCGACTCGCGCTGGATGGACCACATCGACGCGATGGAAGACCTCAAGCGCGGCATCTACCTGCGCTCCTACGGCCAGCAGGATCCCGTCAACGCGTATAAGCAGGAGGGCTTCGATATGTTCGACGAGATGATCGAGGCCATCAAGGAGGATACGATCAAGCGCGTCCTCGCCGCGAAGATAGTGAGGCAGGAGAAGATGGTGCGCGAGCAGATCGCCAACCCGATCCACTCCTCCCACGGCGGCGACGGCTCCGTCAAAAAGCAGCCGGTCGTCAAGAAAAAGAAGATCGGCCCGAACGATCCCTGCCCCTGCGGCAGCGGCAAGAAGTACAAAAACTGCTGCGGATAAGCCGAAGCAGCCGAATAATCCCGACAGGAGAGAGCGCCATGTTCGATTGCCGCATAACCGTGATGCGCAGGACCTTCTACAAGGACCTTGCGGGGAAGTATGAAAACCCCATAGAGCACGCCTGCGATATGGAGATAGGAAAAGTATTCGTCAGCAAGGGAGGCAGGCGCCCGGAGGGCTTCTGCGAGAGCGCGTGGTATTCGCTGCGCCCCTTCGTCGAGGAGCTCGCCGCGGGCGGCGGCAACTTCTACGACGGCTGGATGAAGGATCCGAAGTCCGCGATGATCTCCTGCAACGACGGCTTCCGCCCCGTCAGCTTTTACGTCGAGGCGATAGAGGAATAAAGCGAGAAAAAAACGGCACGCATTGAACGATTTGTTCAATGCGTGCTTTGTTATATGCCGTGCTGATCACGTGTTTTTTGGTTTGAAAATGTCTCCGTCCTCGTCGATGAGCTGAAGCATGACGTCGGCGAAGCGCGGGTCAAACTGCGTTCCCTTACCCTTGACGAGCTCTTCCTTCACCGCTTCGATCCGCAGCGGTTCGCGGTAGCTTCTCATCGAGGTCATCGCGTCGTACGCGTCGGCGACGGCGATTATCCGCGCGATCTCCGGAATATCCTCGCCGGCGAGCCCGTCCGGATACCCTGTGCCGTCGTAGCGCTCGTGGTGGTGGCGCGCGCCGAGGCGCAGGAACGGCGCCTGCTTAATGCTGGTGAGTATCTGGTCTCCCATAGCAGGGTGCTGTTTGATCTGCTCGAATTCCTCGTCGGTGAGTCTTCCGACCTTGTTAATGATATTGATCGGCACGCCGATCTTGCCGACGTCATGCAGAAGGGCGGCGAAATACACATCTTCGCAATCCCGCGCCGGCATCCCGACTTTTTTTGCTATCTCGCGTGAATAGACGGCGACGCGCGCGGAATGTCCGCGCGTATACCCGTCCTTTGCGTCGATCGCGTTTGCCAACGCCTCGGTAATCTGCCCGAACATGGCGGATTCCCTTTCGCGCGCTTCTTTGTAGAATTCGAGTTCGCGTGTCCTTGCGCGCTCAACGGATTCACCCATATCGATCAGTGTGTAGGTGTAGAAGACGGCGACTACGACGACCATCGTCAGATTCGCCAGCGATATTCCGTAAAAGAAGATCTGCAGCACCGAGGATATGGTAGGCAGGGCGATGCAGACGAGCATCGAAACGGTGAGTCGCTTTTTCAGCCGATTGCGGTTTTGAATTATCGTCCATTCCTGCAGCAGAACGATGAGAAACGGGAAGACGTAGCAAAGCGGGAACCACGCCGCGCGTTGGTAGTTGTTCTGTGTATCGAAGGTGTAATACAGGCCGATGAACTGAGAAACGATCAGCAGCCCGACGCCGAGCGCGAACAGACAGATGCAGACCTTCAGCTGTTTCGGAACCGCGCGCAGCTTGCCTTCGTTCAGGTAAAGGTCGATCAGGTAGAGCGTCACAAGGAGCGGTATCAGCAGCGATATGAAAAAGACCATAAAGTTGCCGACCCTTACCATTACGGAGCCGAGTTCGCTGACGTCGCCTTTATAAATATACGAAAAGCGGTCGAACACGAGCAGCATCAGCGCGGACGTTTCCATAAAGAGCAGAATTGACTTGCGCTTCCGTGACAGAGCTTTTGTCAGCAGAGTCAATACCGCAAGCGCAAAGCATATACCGCACAGTATCAGCATTATGCTAAGTTGGTATTTCTTTAAGAACTCCATATAATGACCTCGTAATTGTCCCGGGGAATCTATATTTATTCATCCGACGCTTATATTATACAACAGCGCGCGGCAGTTTGCAATGGCTTTTTTACCGAAAAAATGAGGCGCCGAGGATATTACCGCGCCGCCGTGTTTTTTGCGTGGATTGTTCATTCAACTCAGTCGTTTGCGGTGAAAAAACGGAGAGACATCCGTCTCTCCGCAGGGGCATATCCTTTTCAATAGCAGAAGCCGCTTTCGGTCTTCATCAGCTGGTAGCTTCCGCTTTTCAGCACGTCGACCAGCTCGCGTTCGGAGCGGATGGGGAAGTCGGTCGCGATGCCGCCTCTGGCGAGCATTCCGGGGTGATGGAAGTCGCTGCCGGAGGTCTGTATCAGTCCGTGTTCCTCGGCGAAAGCGAGCGCCATATCGTTGCGCGAATTATGCCACGGATGCCCGTTATAGACCTCCACGCCGTCGAGGAACCACGGCTCCGCCGGCGTGCAGCTCCCGCGGAAGGGGTGCGCCTGAACAATCAGCAGCCCGTGCTCGTCCGCCCAGTCGCGCAGCTGCCGCTTGTCGTAAAGGTCGATGTCCGGCGAGGCGGTCAGCAGCTCCGGCGTTATGCCGAAGATGAGGTAGTCGTTCGGCGAATCGTGGAAGCGGAACTCCAGCCCGAGCATAACGGTGAAGCCGTCGCGCGCGAGCTCCTTCATTTTGCGGTAGCCGGTCATATAGCCGTAGGCGCGCTCCTCCCATACGCGGCTGTATCGGTCGTTGAGCGCGTCGGTGTAGAAATGGTCGGTTATCACGATGCCGTCGAAGCCGGCGCTTTCGTGCATACGGTAGCTTTCGGCGGCCGGGACTTCCGCGCAGCCGCTGACTTCGGAGGTGTGCGAGTGGAGCTCGTAGGTGTATTTGTTTATCATTTCATCGCGTCCGTTTAAACTTGATTTTACAGGTATTATAATAACATATCGGACGCCGTAAAGCAATAGCCGCAGAAGACTTTTGTCGCGGAATAATTCGGAAAGAAATATTGACAATCGCCGCCCGAGGATATATAATAGCATTTGCAAAACGAAACCGAATACGCCTCTTATGCTAAACGGATATAACAAGCTCCTCATAAGCGAAGGGGCGGACGTTCGATTCGTTTCAGGCGCGCCGGCGGGCATATTTTATTCAGACGCAAAAACACTTGAAATCGGCGTAAGATAATATATCACTGAACAGCCGAAGAGGGAGTTGCATTATGAAAAAAGCCGTCGTTATATTGCTTGCACTCGCCATGATCGCCGGCGTATTTGCGGGATGCGCTGAAAACGCGCCGCCCGAGGAGCCTGCCGTCGGAGGAACCAGAATCGTAAATATCGGCATTTCCCTGCCCACCGAAGACGACGATGTGTGGAACCGCGCGGGAGACCTGATGAAAGAGGGGCTGTCGGAGCTTGGATACGCGGCAGTTCTCGATTACGCGTCAAACGATGTCGCGACGCAGGTGGAGCAGATAGAGAATATGCTTAATTCCGGATGCAACTATCTGATAATCGCGCCGGTAGAGGGCGAGGCGCTCGGGACCGTCCTTGACGCAGCCAAAGGAAAAAACGTTCCCGTCATATCTTATGACAGAATGCTGATGAATTCGGACGCGGTATCCTATTACGTCGCGTTTGATTCGTATATGACAGGTCATAAGCAGGCGGAATATATCAGAGATAGTCTGGACCTTGACGCGACCGCCGGTCCGTATAATATCGAGTTTGTCGCCGGAGATCCGAGCGACGGAAAAGCGAGTATGATGTTTTCGGGCGCGATGGATGTGCTTACTCCCTATATAGACGAGGGCAAGCTTAACGTCCGTTCCGGTAAGGTCGATTTCAAAGAAGTCGCGACGGCGGCGTGGGCCGGTGAAGCGGCGATGTCGAGAATGGACGCTGTCATTTTCGCAAATTATTCGGACGGCACGACGCTTCACGCGGTATTGTGTTCAAGCGATTCCTGCGCAAGCGGCGTCGTGAAATCGCTCGAATACAATTATAGAGGCGCGTGGCCGATCATAACCGGCTCGGGATGCGAAAAAGAAAACGTTAAATACATTTTGAGCGGCAAGCAGTCGATGTCCCTCTTCTGCGATACGGAAACGCTCGCTTCAAGAGCCGTGGAGATGATGAAGTCGCTTGTCAATGGCGGAACCGTGATGATAAACGACAGTGAAAGATATGATAACGGCGTTTTAACCGTCCCGGCGTTCGTCTGCGAGCCCGAAGTCGTGGACAAAGACAGTTATACAGAGATACTCATAGATTCCGGATTTTACACCGAAGACGAATTGAAATAATAAAAGCCGCGCGAAAACCGAATACGCCTCCTTAGTTAAATGGATATAACAAGCCCCTCCTAAGGGCTAGTTGTGAGTTCGATTCTCGCAGGGGGTGCCATGCAAAAGAGCGATGCGAAAGCATCGCTCTTTTGCAATGATATCCGTTCCTTTCGGAACGGATGATATATGCTCCGCATATGATATCCGCTTGCGCGGATGATATACGCCTGCGGCGTATTAAGGAACGGATATATCATTTTGTAATACTCTCGGATTTGCGGCTTCGAGCGATAATCACAGCAAAGTGAGGATCAGCGGAACAGGGACAGACTGCTTTTGACGATGCGGTTGACAAAGGAGATCACTTCGTCCCGGCTGTATTTGTCATACCCGTCAAGCACAACGTTCATAAGACCGCTTGACAGATGTGTATAGAGCATTTCGAGCTCGGCGTCGGACGCATGGTGAAGCTGCTGCCTCCAAGCTGCAATGCTCGATTCTCTGGCAAGGTCGATCATCTTGCCGAGAACGGAAGGGCTTGCGCCGTTGAAGATCAGAACGCGGCAGGATTCTTCATGCTGTTCCGCTATCGAGTAGATCGCCGCGATCAGCGCGCTAACGTCAAAGCCGTTGATCAGGCGCAGAGACTGCCTGAATGCTTCGAGAAGCTCCTGCTCGATGCTTTCCATCAGCGCAAAGCAATCGCTGTAGTGCGCATAGAAGGTCGCTCTGTTCAACTCAGCCGATTCGCAGACCTCTTTGACGGTGATCTTATTGACGGGTTTCTCCATCAGCAGAGATAAAAACGATTCTTTCAATACGCGCTGCGTATAGCGCACTCTTGCGTCGCTCCTTTTCATCAAACCACCCCGCACACAAATAGTTTTAATTCTTAGCAACACAGTATGACCTTCTGTTGCTTTTCTTTCTTATTGAAAAACACTGTTGGTTGCTTTCTCTGCGCATATATATTATACTATAAGAGTGAAAGATAATCAACACATGTTTATTAAAAAGGGAGGGGAGCATTATGTTCGAGAAATATTTAGTTACGGGAGCAAGCGGCTTTCTCGGCCGCGCGGTTCTCGCCGAGCTTATAAAGAAGGAGGCGGAGATCAGGGTTCTGGTATTAAAAAACGATCCGCTGGCCGCCGATTTGCCGCAGGAAGCCGCTGTCGTTTGCGGCGACGTGTGCGACGATGCTTCGCTGGAGCGTTTTTTTGCCGGCGCAGGCGGCGATACCTGCGTCATTCATTGCGCGGGTATCGTTTCGGTGGCCTCTGATCCGGGAGATCGGATCTATCGGGTGAATGTCGGCGGCACAAACAATATACTGCGCCATTGCGAAAAAAACGGCGTAGGCAAGTTGGTATATGTCAGTTCCGTCCATGCGATTCCCGAAAAGCCGAAGGGAACGGAGATCACGGAGGACGCGGTCTTTTCACCCGATATGGTGAGAGGCGATTACGCTAAAAGCAAAGCCATCGCCACCTCTCTTGTTCTTGAAGCAGCCGGCCGCGGCCTGAATGCCAGTGTGGTTTTCCCTTCCGGTATCATAGGTCCCGGGGACGTCGGGAAGGGCAGTATTACAAATATGCTGATGTCTTTCCTTGCCGGAAAGCTTCCTTTTGCCGTGAGGGGCGGTTATGATTTTGTGGATGTGCGCGATGTCGCGGCAGGTATCGTCTCCTGCGCGGAGCACGGACAAGCCGGACGCGGCTATATCCTCTCCGGGCAGTATGCGTCCATACGCGACATACTTGACGCGGCGAAGAAAAACCTCGGGCTAAAGCGGATGGTTTCATTCCTGCCGATTTGTTTCGCGAAGCTGGTGGCGCCTGTCTATGAAAAGCGGAGTTTGAGGAAAAAGCAGACGCTTTACTTTACTCCTTATTCCGTCGCCGTGCTCGATTCCAACAGCCGCTTCAGCAGAAAAGCCGCGGCCGCGGCTTTCGGATATGCTCCCCGTCCTCTGAAAAACAGTATTCGTGATACTGTGCTGTGGCTGAAGAAACGCACGAAGGTTAATTGACGATCCTGAAGCGGCGTCTTGTGCACAGCATTTCGGCCGGCTCGGTTGTTCCCCGTTTTTTAATAGCGGACTAATGACCGATTGCCGCGGATATTCGCCTCCGGCAAAAACTCCTTGCATTCCGCGCGGCTATCTGCTATAATCTTCACATATAATGAATGACGCTGCGGCGGATCGCGTTACGCGGCGTACGAATAACAGGAGGCGATAACATGAAGAAGCTCACGGCAATAATCCTCGCGGCGCTGCTCGTATTCGCGCTCGCCGCCTGCGGAAACGAAAACCGGCCCGCGCATGGCGGGGATCAGACCGACATCTTCGGCTGGAACAGGGGTTCCGAAGAGGGAAGTTCCTCCTCGGGAAGCGGAAACGGCGGCTCGACGCTTTTCGGCCCGTCCTCCGAGTCGTCATCGTCATCGTCCTCCTCCGAGCCGGCGGAAGCTCCGCCGGAGTCCTCGCCGGAGCAGCCCGCTTCCTCCGAAGCGTCCGCGTATGACCCGAACAACTACTTCAAGAGCAGCAACACCGCCGCCGATCCCGGCAAGGTCACCATGAGACTGCGCTACGTCTGCTGGAAGCAGGACGGCAGTCTTTACGCCGAGTGCTTCATCATCAACGGGCGCGACAAGGCGGTCTATAACCTCGAGATCAATGAGCTGACAATAAGCAGCAACGAGGCCGGCACCATCGCGACCGGCAGCTTCGGCAGCATTGACGGCGTCCGCATCGAGGCGGGGCAGTACGCCGTTCACGCCTTCACCTTCAGCGGCGCGGCGATGGTGATTTCGCCCGGCGCGAAGCTCAACGTCGGTCTCGGCTGCAGGTCGTCGATCACCTACTCATACGATAATTAAACGGACGAAAACAAATAATAAAAACGGAGCGCGGGTATTGAACTGCGCTCCGTTTTTTGTTATAATATATTACCGCCTTGAATGCGCGGGAGAAGGGGAGGCGAAAAAATGAACGAAATAAAGTTCTGCACGTTTGCCGACCTGCATTATCACCCCGGCATATTTTACACCGACGCGGAGAAGCGCCTGGACGCGATAATCGCGCGCGCGGAGGCCTCCGGCGCGGAGTTTATCGTCCAGCTCGGCGACCTCTGCCACGCGCCGCACGAACGCGCCGACATAATAGAGCGCTTCGAGTCGGCGCCGATGCCGGCGTACCACGTCCTCGGCAACCACGAGTTCGAGGACAGCACCTTCGAGCAGGCGCTGGAGGCGTACGGGCTCGAGCGCGGCTACTACTTCTTCGATCGCGGCGGTTTCCGCTTCATCGTGCTCGACCTGAACTACGCGCGCGTGGACGGCGAAGCGGTGCACTACACCCTCGGCAACAGCGTCAGGATGCCCGCCGGCACGGCGCTCGCCACCTTCGAGGAGCGCCAGCGCGAGTGGTTTGTCGAAGCCGTAACGGGCTCGCCTTACCCCTGCGTGCTGTTGAGTCACTTCAGCCTTGAGCGCCCGAACAACCGTATGTCCGCGGCGGAGCACGACGAGGTCTTCGCCCTGCTCGGTGAGCTCAATCGCGACAAAAGGCGTATATTCATGGCGATAAACGGACACCACCATATGGACGGACTGGTCGTCGAGAACGGCATCGCCTTCCTCGACCTCAACTCCGCGTCCTACCACTGGATAAGCAAGCCGCACGACCTCTTCCCGCCGGAGCTGCGCGAGAAATACTGCCTCGTCGGGCACACGCTGATATACGAGGATCCGTTGAGCGCGATAATCACCCTCCGCGACGACGGATATATAAAGATCGACGGCGCGGAAAGCCGCTTTCTCTACGGCGTCGACCGCGAAAAAGCGGGACTTTCGCCCTGCGACTCCGCCGGACGCGCCTGCACCGCGTGCATACTTTCCGCGGAGCTGAAAATATAAAACTGCACTCACCACACCGCGAAGGGAGGCGGGGAAATGAAATACGACTGTGTCATATGGGACTGGAACGGCACGCTCATCGACGATATGGGCGTATCGCTCGGCTCGGTCAACCGCATCCTCGCCGACCGCGGTATGCCGCCGATAACCGAGGCGGACTACTACGACTACATCGATACGCCGATAACGCGCTTTTACGAGCGCCTTTTCGACCTTGAGAAGACCGACGTCACGCAGCTTCTGCGCGAGTTCAACGTCAACTACGACGCGCTGCTTGACGGCGGCGAGGTGCGCGAAGGCACCCGCCTCGCGCTGAAGGCGGCCGCGGACGCGGGCGTGCGGCAGATAGTGCTCTCCGCCTTCGAGCAGAACAAGCTCCGCCGGATGCTGCGCGAATACGGCGTCGACGGCTGCTTCGCCGCCGTGCTCGGCGCGGATAACATCCACTGCGGCGACAAGACCGACCGCGCGCGCGAATACTTCGCGGCCGAGGGGCTTTCGCCAGAACGCGCCGTCGTCATCGGCGACACGCTCCACGACGCGGCGGTAGCGAAGGCGGTCGGCTGCGCCTGTGTGCTCGTGCGCGGCGGCCATCAGGGCGACAGGGAGCTCGAAGCAAGCGGCGTTCAGCTCGCGGACTCCGCCGCGGACGCGGTGAAGCTCGCGCTGGGGATAGAATTCTGAAGGACGTAAAAACGAGGTGTTACAATGCTCGAACTGAAAAATATAACCTATGAGGTCTCCGAAAACGGAGCCGTGAAAAGGATACTTGACGACGTTTCGCTGACGGTGGAGAGCCGCCGCTTCGTCGTCATCACCGGCCCGAACGGCGGCGGTAAATCCACCCTCGCGAAGATAATCATGGGCGTCGAAAAGCCGACCTCCGGCCGCATCTTCTTCGACGGCACTGACATAACCGACCTGAACGTCACCGAGCGCGCGAAGCTCGGTATCAGCTTCGCGTTTCAGCAGCCGGTGCGCTTCAAGGGCATACAGGTCAAGGACCTGCTTCGCATGGCGTCCGGCAGGGAGTTGAGCATATCCGAGGCGTGCGAATACCTCTCCGAAGTCGGCCTCTGCGCGCGCGACTACGTCGACAGGGAGATAAACGCGTCCCTCTCCGGCGGCGAGCTGAAGCGCATCGAGATCGCGACTCTGCTCGCGCGCAACACGCGCCTGAGCGTCTTCGACGAGCCGGAGGCGGGCATCGACCTCTGGAGCTTCCAGAACCTTATACGCATCTTCGAGAAGATGCGCGCCGAGATAAAAGACAGCTCCATCGTCATAATCTCGCATCAGGAGCGCATCCTGCAGATCGCGGACGAGATAATCGTCATCGCGGACGGGAAGCTCTCCCGCCGCGGCGGAACGGAGCTTCTGACGGAGCTGACCGGCGCGTCCGCGCCGGAATCCGCCTGCGAGAAGCTGCAGTAGGGAGGGGATCGGAATGGTAAAGCTTGACGAGATACAAAAACGCCTTATCGGCGAAATAGCCGACCTGCACACCATGCCGGAGGGCGCGTATAACTTCCGCGCCAACGGCGAGCTCGCGGGCAGGAACAGCACCGCGAATATCGAGATCGTCTCCAAGCCGGACGGCACCGGCATCGACATACACATCAAGCCCGGCACGAAGCGCGAGAGCGTGCATATCCCCGTGGTGCTCAGCAACACGGGCTACAAAGAAACTGTATATAACGACTTTTATATCGGCGAAGACAGCGACGTGCTTATCGTTGCCGGCTGCGGCATAGACAACTGCGGCGCGGGCGATTCGCAGCACGACGGCGTCCACCGCTTCTTCGTCGGCAGGGGCGCGAAGGCGAAGTACGTCGAGAAGCATTACGGCTCCGGCGACGGCTCCGGCAAGCGCATCCTCAACCCCGTCACCGAGGTCTATATGGAGGAAGGCAGCTCCATGGAGATGGTGATGGAGCAGATAAAGGGAGTCGACTCCACCGAGCGGAAGAACTACGCGGAGCTGAAGAAGAACGCCCGCCTCGTCGTAAAGGAACGCCTGATGACGCACGGGAAACAGCACGCGGTCAGCGACTACGTCGTGGAGCTGAAGGGCGAGAACTCCTCTGCGGACGTCGTTTCGCGCTCCGTCGCGCGCGACGATTCCTCCCAGACCTTCAACGCGCGCATCACGGGCGAAGCCCCCTGCAGCGGACACACCGAGTGCGACGCGATAATCATGGATAACGCCCGCGTGCTCGCGGTCCCGTCGCTCGACGCGAAAAACGTCGACGCCGCGCTCGTTCACGAAGCGGCGATCGGCAAGATCGCCGGCGAGCAGCTCACGAAGCTTATGTCCCTCGGTCTGACGGAAAAGGAAGCCGAGGAACAGATAATCAACGGATTTTTGAAATAAAATGCCTTCCCCTTGAGGGGAAGGTGGATTGCCGCCGAAGGCGGCAAGACGGATGAGGTGTCATCCCGAATACAACAGTAAAAAACCGATAACGCAGATCATAACAGGAGGAAAAACAACCATGAGCAAATCCGCGAAAAAAGTCGTATTCACCGTTCTGCCGCTGCTCGTGGCGGCGTTCCTGCTGTCGTCGTGCGATATAGTGTTCGGAAGTCTTGATTCTATAAAAACGGGGGATTATTTAAGGTCGTATGATTCTCCCGATGGACGTTATACTCTTGAGATTTATCACGGTGTCGGCGGAGCAACGGTAGATTTTTCCATTGTCGGCGTGCTCATTGATAATTCTACCGAGAGCAAAGATAAGAAAAACATATATTATCGTTACCACGAATCTGAAGCAACTGTAGTTTGGGATTCCGACACGGTTGTTACGATAAACGGTATACGACTGGACGTATCAAAAAACGAGACTTACGACGGTCGATACGAAGATTAGCAAGACGGACAGTAGGGTGATATTATGGGAATGGAGAGTTATTTCTTTACGCTTGAGGTAAAATGCGCGTTAACACCGGATACTATCAGACGTGCTTTTGAGAATAAGTACAGCGTCAGCAAATATTCTAGACCGTCCGGATGCCTTTTCAAACGCAGAGTCGTCGATGACGATCGCTTTGTGATAGACAAAAAAGCCGTTGTCGATATCGCTTCGGTGCAAGAAACGATAAAGGTTGTTTTTGAATTGTGCTTCAGCAATTTTGAACGCAATTTGGGCTATATTTTCGACGTGTCCAAATGGGTATCTTCGTTTGGCAGCGAAACAAAACTGACGGTACTGAATTCGCAATGCGATTTTGACATGCTGGATATAGACGGATTCAAGGCCGTGATAAATAGGGAATATTCCGAAAAGCTGCGTCTTTTCCGCGATGAATACGGGGAGACGGATGAAGATATCCTGCCGCACGATTTCTATGACGGCAAAAAACGAAAGAGGTACTGAATTATGTGGAATGAGATAAACAGCCTTGATGATTTGACAAACTTTATCGGTTCCAAAGAAGTGTATTAAAGAATAATCAACGGATTCTTGAAATAAAAAGCCTTCCCCTTGAGGGGAAGGTGGATTGCCGCCGAAGGCGGCAAGACGGATGAGGTGTCATCCCGAATACAAACAGTAAAAAACCGATAACACAGATCATAGCAGGAGGAACAACAACCATGAGCAAATCCGTGAAAAAAGTCGTATTCACCGTTCTGCCGCTGTTTATAGCGGCGACGCTTCTGCTGTCTGCGTGCGCGACGATGGGCAGACTGTTCGGCAAAGTCATAGGCATTCCGGACGGCGTGTTCGTGAAATCCGCCGACTCGATCAACGGGCATTACACCGTCAATATTTATCTTGTGCAGGACGAGGACACGGGCGAATTCTGCATCAGGGGCGAGCTTGTCGACAACGACTCGAAGGACAAGGATAACAAGGATACGAAGAATATCTACTGGAGCCATAACGAGTCGGAAGCGGAGGTCGTCTGGAAATCCGACTCCGTGGTCACGATAAACGGCAGAGAGCTGCACGTCGCGAGAAACCAGACCTACGACTGGCGCATCGACGATTAGCGGCGAAAATGATTTTGTATAACGGGGCAAAAACGAGCGAGGCGGGTGAGTTTTCTCACCCGCCGTTAATTATTTCTCTTTCTCTTCTCTCTTACTCTTACTCTATCTCTTCTCTTTTATCTCTATCTATAACTCTATCTCTATCTCTATCTCTACGCTACAAACGCGTTACACATGCGTTGCGTTTTGTTACATTGAAACAAACCCGTGTTACACACGCGTTACATTGTGACGAGCAGCAAAAATCCGCACCCGACGGGTGCGCCTTAGGGATACCGTATAGATTACAGTATTAACCTGCGACCTTCAAGCGAGTGTGAAAAGAAAAACGGCGGTATCAATTAAACGATACAGCCGTTTTTTATGAATACTCAATACACAAAGAGGGTATTTATTCAGGAACACTTTTCTGTTTTCCATATACTTCACCGGCCGTTTTCACAGCGTCATCAAGCATAGTATTACCCGCTTCGTCTTTGTAGTTCAATAATATTTTTGCTTTCTCGGGCGTTACAAGTAGTCTGCCGTAAGTCTTGCCGTTGTCAATGTCCGGTCTATTCTCTCCGATCCTTTTTATCTTTGCAATCATTCTTACCTGTGCATACTGCTCGCCGTTATCATCGTTTACCAAAAGATAACCGAGATAACGGCAGTTTTTAAGCTCGACGTTCACTTCTTCGAGATACTCGCGAATCAACGTTTGCTCATAAGTTTCGTCGCCTTCCGGTTTTCCTCCGGTTAGTTTATACTTGCCGTCTTCGATGCGCAGAAGGATTCTGCCATCATCTGAAAAGACGATCCCGTAAACTTGCCTCACTTCGATCCCGCGCGGAACGTCTCCTTTGGTCCATTTGTATTCCGTCATCTTGATTTCTTTGAAAATGTTCAACATCTTCTGACAATCCCCGCAGAAGTGATAGTTGTTTCCGTTCTTGCTTTCTCCGATGCTCTCAAGCCCGAGATGCTTCAGTATGCCCTGTGATTTCAGATTGCTTTTGTGAGCGTACGCTTCAACAAGCGGAATATTCTGTGGGATGATCTCTGCAAGATGCGCGTACAGTTTTTGAAATACGCCCTTGCCTTGATATTCCGGCAAGAACTGTATCTCTTCCATCATAAAAGTCGAGTCGTTTACGTAATACTGGAAGAACCCGACTGTTTTATCGCCGTCTGAAATCAGTATTATCTGCCTCGGATCTTTTTCGAGCGCTGGTGCTACTGCGCCGATCCATTCGTTTAAGTCTTCCTCATAAGTCATACCCGTCGGCGCAATATGATTCATATTGACGTGAAGTATGTCGAACAGCTTTGGCAAAAAAACGTTTGCCCTTTCTTTCGGGAGAAAAGAAAACGAAATCATATCAATACTCATACCTAACTATGGCGATTCTTCTTTTAGGGAGCTACATCCCTAATCCGCACCCGAGGGTGCGGATTTACTTATAACCATTTTCACTATTCGTCCAGCTTGAGAACCGACATAAACGCTTCCTGCGGGATCTCGACGGTGCCGAGCTGGCGCATCTTCTTTTTGCCTTCCTTCTGCTTTTCAAGCAGCTTCTTCTTGCGAGTGATGTCGCCGCCGTAGCACTTGGCGAGTACGTCCTTGCGCAGCGCCTTGACGGTCTCGCGGGCGATTATCTTGCCGCCTATCGCCGCCTGGATAGGCACCTCGAAGAGCTGGCGCGGGATGTTTTCCTTCAGCTTTTCGGTTATCTTTCTGGCGCGTCCGTAGGCGCGGTCGGAGTGGATGATGAAGCTGAGCGCGTCCACCATCTCGCCATTGAGCAGCACGTCGAGCTTGACGAGGTTCGCGCGCTGATAGCCCTTCAGCTCGTAGTCGAGGGAGGCGTAGCCGCGCGTGCGGGATTTCAGCGCGTCGAAGAAGTCGTAGATGACCTCGTTGAGCGGCAGGTCGTAGTGTATCTCCACGCGGCTGCCGGCGACGTGCTGCATATCCTTATAGACTCCGCGGCGCTCCTGGCAGAGATCCATGACCGCGCCGATGTATTCGTTCGGGCAGAGGATCGTCGCCTTGATTACCGGCTCCTCGCAGTAGTCTATCTCCGAGGGGTTGGGGTAGTAGGTCGGGTTGTCTATGCTGCGGACGCTGCCGTCGGTCATGTGCAGCTTATAGACGACGCTCGGTATCGTCATTATCAGGTCGAGGTTGAACTCGCGCTCGAGGCGTTCCGCGATTATCTCCATATGGAGCAGGCCGAGGAAGCCGCAGCGGAAGCCGAAGCCGAGCGCGACGGAGTTCTCCGGCTCGAAGGTGAGCGCCGCGTCGTTGAGCTTGAGCTTGTCGAGCGCGTCGCGCAGGTCGCCGTAGCGCGCTCCGTCGACGGGGTAGATGCCGCAGAAGACCATCGGCAGCGCTTCGCGGTAGCCCTTCAGCGGCTCGGAGGCGCCCTTTTCCGCGGTCGTCACGGTGTCGCCGACGGTGGTGTCCTTTACCGTCTTTATGCTCGCGGTGAAGTAGCCGACGTCGCCGCTGCGCAGCTCGCTGAGCGGCTCGAGCGAGGTCGCGCGCATATTGCCGACTTCCACGACGTCGAACTCCGCGCCGGTCGCCATCATCTTTATGCGCGCGCCCTTTTTCAGCACGCCGTCCATCACGCGGATATAGACGATAACGCCCTTGTAGCTGTCGTAGTAGCTGTCGAATATCAGCGCGCGGAGCGGCGCGTCGTCGTCGCCCTTCGGGGCGGGTATGTTTTTCACGACGGCTTCGAGCACGTCGCGGACGTTCTGCCCCGTCTTCGCGGAAACGAGGGGCGCTTCGTCGGCGGGGATGCCGATGACCTCCTCGATCTCTTCTTTAACGCGGTCGGGGTCGGCGGCGGGCAGGTCGATCTTGTTTATGACCGGCACGAGCTCGAGGTCGGCGTCGACGGCGAGGTAGGTGTTCGCCAGCGTCTGCGCCTCGATGCCCTGCGCCGCGTCCACGACGAGCAGCGCGCCCTCGCAGGCGGCGAGGGAACGGCTGACCTCGTAGTTGAAGTCGACGTGGCCGGGGGTGTCTATGAGGTTGAAGATATACTCCTGTCCGTCGTCCGCGTGGTAGTTGAGCTTGACGGCGCGCGCCTTAATCGTGATGCCGCGCTCGCGCTCCAGCTCCATGTTGTCGAGG
>JAFRVI010000047.1 GCA_017438525.1 Clostridia bacterium | reverse complement strand
TCCTCGGCCTCGACCTGCTTCGGACCCTTCCAGAGCAGCGTCTCGGCGTTCTCTATCTGCTGGCTCAGCTCGATATAGGAACGCGGGGTGACGTTGCCGCGCCAGTATGTCTTTCCGTTCTGGCAAAGCCCTTTGAGCTCGTTGATGGTCTCTTCGCGCGCGAGATCGCCGAGCGGAGTAAGCCAGTTTATGCTCTTGCCGATGCTGTCGATCATCGCTTCGACGTCTTCGTCGGTCACGGCGTACTGAGTGAGCATATCCTCGGCTCGCGCGATGGTATCCTCGACGTTGTTCCACGAAACGAAGTAGTAATCCGCCTTGTTGAGCGTCTTCATATACGCCTTCGCGTCGTTGATCGTCTTTATCAGCTCGGTGAAATCGGCGGGCGCATAGCTCCACTCAAAGCCGGTCAGATCGGCGATGTAGTAGATACCGGTCGCGCCTTCGATATAGAGATAGAAAGCGTCTATCTCGTCGATATAATCGAATATATCCTCCTCGCCGTCCATGTCGTAGAACGCCGACCACGGCGCGCCGACGTAGCCCTGTGTGAGCGGCAGCTCAACGGCGGTCTCTTCACACTCGAAGTAGAGCTCTTCGGAGGAAACGCCGAGCCCGATACGCGCGGCGTTCGGAACGGCGAGCATGCTCTCGTCCCACTTCAGCCAGAAGCGGATACCGTCGGCCTCGCTCAGCGGCGCGGAGCCCTCGAGAAGCGCGAAGGGGTTATCCACGGCGCCGTCTTCGGTGGCGTTGGTGAATTCGCTCCAGCCGTAGGTCGGCGGGCCGTCCTGCGCGTTGGCGAAGACGAGCACCGACTGTTCCCTGTTCTTCGGAACGTTCGTATCGTCGACCATGGCGGTGTCAAGGCAGACGCCGCCGGCGTAGATATCGTCGAAGTCGTTGTCAACCCAGACCTCGAAGCCGGCGAGCTTGACTTCCTTCTTGGCCGCCATGAACATCGGCTTGAGGTCACGGATAGCGGCTCTCAGTTCGACCGCCATCGCGTTTATCCTCTTCTGAGAATACGCCGTTATGTCCTGCAGCATCCCATACGCCTCGAGATAGACCTCAAGCGCGGCCGCATAGCTATCCTCGGTGTACTCCTCGGAGTTGATCGCGTCAAACTCCATGCACAGATCGTTGAGCTCGTCGTAATACACGCGGGTGTCGCGGAAGGCGCGGAAGTCGCCGGCGTAGATCACGTCGCCCTCCTGCAAGCCGCTGTTGAAACGGATCTCAAGCGCGTTTATCTGCGGCAGCTTGCTGTCGGGAACGGGAGTCTTGCCGTTTCCGTTCTGCTTCACTCCGTTGTCGTCGACGCTCCACCAGTCTGTCTGTGAAAAGTCTGTGCGGAAATTGAAATAGTAGTAACCGTCTTCATCGGGTCTGATTAGATCGGAGCTGTAGACGAAGCCCGTCGGAGCCGTGCTCATATCGGTGGAGCCGTCCTCGCTCTTGGAGTAATACGGGCCCTGAGACGGAGTCGTGAAAAGCGAAACCTTGATCTGACCTTCGTAACGGCCGCCGTTGAGTCCCGCCCAGAAGCAGAAGCCGTTGGCGTCGTCAAAGTTCACGTCTGTGCCGGTAAAGATATCCTTGCCGTTCAGCTTATCGTTCGCAGTCCAGTTGGGGCTGTTGTGATAGTCAACGTTCTGGCTGTTGTTCTGCGGATCGGCGTTGCGCTGGCGCATCGTGCCGATGGAAGCGCTGCCCTGCGTGCCGGCTTTGACCGTGAAGGTCGAGACCTCCGCCACGGGATCGCCGTCCGGCAAAAACGCCGACGAGCGGCCGCTGTATTCAAGGTAGCTGCTCCACGCGAGCGCGAAGTCGTCCGCGTTGAAGGCGTTGAAGCCCGGGAACTGCGTGTAGACGTAGTAGTCGTAGAACTCGGCGCTCGCGCCGAGCACGCCTCCGAACAGCGTCGACACACCGAACGCGGTCAGCACCATAAGCACCGCAAGCAGTGTTGAGATCGTTCTTTTCATTTTTTGTCCTCCTTTGATGTTTAACCGTCATTCCGAAGAATCGCAGGCGACGGGGAATCCCCCCTTCCTATGCAGACGTCTGCAGACGGTGCGGGGTCCCACGCTTCGCTCGCGATGACAGAATAATTATCAAACAGCATACAATATATTATTATAACGCGCGCGGGTTACAAGCTCTTGTCGGATAGTGATATATTTCTTGATTTGTGATATTTGAGAAGATTTTTTGCGGGCAATAAATATCCCCCCGTAAAACGGGGGGTATTTCATTTTCGGGCATAGCCCTTATAATACTGGCGACGCACAAGTGCGTTTTAGATTGGCCTGCCAGCCATGCATCTGTTACTTACTACCCATAAATGGGTCCCGTGGG
>JAFRVI010000046.1 GCA_017438525.1 Clostridia bacterium | reverse complement strand
TTGAACTAATAATTTCTTATTTTGAACTTCATAATCGAGGTTAGTGTCAATTAAACCTTCACCAAAATCTAATTGACTGGTGTGATAGTTTAATACTCGGTTTTATCGCGCCCGTTCAGGTCGCGGTCGTGCCCGTCGCGGCGCATAAGGAAGGCGTGCTCGACGCCGCCCGCGCCCTCGCCGCCAAGCTGAAGGCCGCGGGCATCCGCGTCACCGTCGACGAGCGCGAAGCGACTCCCGGCTGGAAGTTCGCCGAGCACGAGATGCGCGGCGTACCGCTCCGCGTCGAGATCGGCCCGCGCGACATCGAAAACGGCGTCTGCATGGCCGCCAAGCGCACCGGCGGCGACAAGTTCACCATAGCCAACGACGATTCCCTCGCCGACAGCGTGAAGAAGGTGCTCGACGACGTGCAGAGCGAGCTTTACGCCGCCGCGCTCGATAACCTCAACAGCCACATCTACGAGGCGACCGACCTCAAGACCTTCAAGGATATCGCCGAGAACAAGCCCGGCTTCATCAAGGCGATGCTCTGCGAAAACCACGACCACGAATGCGAAGACAAGCTCAAAGAGGTCGCCGGCGTGACCTCGCGCTGCATCCCCTTCGATGGCGAGCCGATAGCGGATACCTGCATCGTCTGCGGGAAAAAGGCGAAGAATCTCGTCTATTTCGGCAAGGCGTATTAAGCTTATTTACAAAACCGCGCTGACCGCGGTCAGCCGATGAACTTACAGAGGTAACGATGCCCAAGATCGACTTCACCCCGTCGCCCTATTTCGGAGTTCCGTCCGCGCTGGTGGACGAATTCATGAAGGACGCCGACGAGAAAAAGCTGAAGATACTGCTCTATATCCTCCGCCACGCGCCGCGCGCGGTCACCGTGGAGGAGCTTTGCCGTGCCAGCGGCGCGAGCGTTTCCGCTGTCGAGCTGATAGTCGAATACTGGAAGGACAGCGGCGTGCTCGGCGCGCCCGCGGAGCCGAAGGCGGCTCCCGCGCCCGAGCGGAAGAAGACCGGCGCCGTCGAGGTCGCGAAGGCGGCGGAGACGGATGAGACGCTCTCCTTCCTGCTAAAGCGCGCGCAGGAGCTCGTCGGACATACGCTCACCCGCTCCGAAACGGAGGCGCTTTTCTCCGTTTACAGCTGGGCGGGCATCCCCGCCGACGCATTTCTGCTGATGGTGCAGTACTGCGTTTCGATAGGCAAGCCGAATATGCGTTACGTCGAAAAGCTCGCATATTCCTGGCAGGATGAGGGCATCGACAGCTACGAAACCGCCGAGAAGAAGGTGGCCGAAATGAAAGCCGCCGACAAGGCGGAGACGAAGATAAAATCCATAGTCGGTATCGAGGGGCGCAACCTCACTACTTCCGAAAAAACCCACCTGCAGCGCTGGATAAACGAATGGGGCATGGGCTGGGACCTCATCACCGTCGCCTTCGAACGCACCGCCGACAACACCGGCAAGGCGTCCTTCGCCTATATGAACGGCATACTCAAAAAGTGGCGCGAGCAGGGCATCAAAAAGAAGAAAGACCTCGAAAAAGAAAATACGCGTCCGGAGAAGAACGGCGCCAACCGTTCCTTCTCCAAAGCCGACGTAAAGGCCTATGAGGAATGGGGACGCAAAAAGCTGAAGGAGGCCTCCGAATGAGCTACGGCAGAGACGTATACGAGGAAGCGCTGGCGCACCTGAAGCAAAAGCATAACCTCTGCTCCATGATAACGGAAGAAAGACGCGCGCTGCTTCGCGAAGCGAATCCCCGCTTCAGCGAGATCGACGCCGAACTTCGCGGCACCTCATCCGCGCTTTTCGCCGCGCTGCGTTCAGGCAACAGTGCCGAATCCTTCAACAGAATCATGGAGAAAAACCACGCGCTCCGTGCCGAGCGCGAAAAACTGCTCGCCGACGCAGGCCTCGACGAGCACTATCTCGACGAAATTTACGCATGCGACAAGTGCCGCGACGAATACTATATCGACGGCAGGATGTGCGACTGCCTGAAAAAAGAGCTGCGGCTGACCGCCTACGAACGGCTGAACGCATCCTCCCGTCTGAAGCTGACCTCCTTCGATGACTTCGACCTCGGTTACTACTCCGAAGAAACGGACGAAATGCTCGAGGAATCTCCGAGAGAGCGCATGACCGACGTGCTCGCCTACGTCAAACGCTACGCTGCGGAAATACGCACGCGGCGCGACAGTCTGCTTTTCACCGGCGGCACCGGACTCGGCAAAACGCACCTATCCCTCGCCGTCGCCAAAGAAGCGGTCGACGCCGGACTCGGCGTTATCTATGACAGCGTTCCGACGCTGATGACGAAGCTCGACAACGAGCGTTTCGGCAGAGGCGACGAAGGTCTGACCGAGGCCGTCTGCTCCTGCGATCTGCTGATACTCGACGACCTCGGAGCCGAACACAACACCGCCTCCACACGCACCTTCATTTACACGATAGTAAATTCGCGCATCATGTCCGCGCTTCCGACTATAATCAGCACAAACCTTTCGATCCCGGAGCTCAGCGAACGCTACTCCGACGCGGTCTACTCCCGTCTGACCGGCGACTACACACCGGTATTTTTCTGCGGGACGGATATAAGACTTAAGAAAAAAATGGGTATCAAATGATTGACGCTTTGAGAAAGCTCGTGAGCGAGCTCGAATGCCGCCCGCGACTCGAAAAAGCAATAAAGAAAGAGAGCTGCGCCTACCTATGCGGACTTTCCGCGGCGGCAAAAGCGCAGCTTATTTTCGCGCTGTCCGCGGACACGGGAAAGCCCGCCGTCGTGGTCGTTCCCGACGAGAAGGCCGCCGTTTCGATGAAGCACGACCTTGAGACGCTCTTCGGCTACGGAGTGTACGTCTTCCCGCAGCGCGACTTCGTTTTCGACAGCGTCGAGGGCTTCAGCCGCGACAGCGCGCACGCGCGTCTCGCGGCGCTTTCCGCGCTGCTGGATGGCAAGGCAAACGCCGTCGTCGCACCCGCCGCCGCGTGTATGGACACCACCCTGCCGCCCGAAACGCTCGCGAGGCGCATCCTTCCGCTGAAAGCCGGCGGTGAATACCCGCCGGACACAGTCGTTTCCGCGCTCTCCGGCGGCGGCTACACACGCGTCGACACCGTCGAGGGCGTCGGGCAGTTCGCGCTTCGCGGCGACATCATCGACTTCTACCCGCCGTCCGACAGCCCCCTGCGCCTCGACTTTTTCGACAACACGCTTGAGAGCGTCAACCGCTTCGACGTCTTCACCCAGCGCCGCGGAGAAAAGCTGACGGAGTGCGCGATAACCCCCTGCGCCGAATGCGCGCCGGACGACGCGGACGCCTTCGAAGCCGCCCTCGCCGCGCTCGCGAAAAAGGACGCCTCCGCCGCCTCCGATCTCGAACGCCTCCGCGCGTTCGGGCGGCTGCCGTCGGCGGATAAATACCAGAAACTCATAATGCCGGAAGCCGCGACCCTCGCGGATTACTGCGAAGACGCGCTCGTCTTCATCGCCGAGCCGCACGCCTGCGCCGAACGCGCGCGCGAATCCGCGACCGCCTGGCGCGAGGAGCAGGCCGCGCTCATAGAGAGCGGCTCACTCGGAGGCGGCGAGAACGGGCTGCGTCTGAAATACGCGGAGTTCGTATCCGTTTATAACTGCAAGGCCTCCTTCCTGCTCGAAGACCTGCGCCGCACGTCCGGCGAATTCAAGCGCGACTTCGAGGAGCGCGTGCCCGTCCGCGCAACGGGCGCGTGGCAGGGCGGCCTGGCTCAGCTCGACGAACTAATGGGCTCCTACAAGCGCAAGGGCAGCCGCGTGCTTCTCTTCGCCGGCAGCGAAAAGAACGCCGAATACGTCGCCGGATACCTGCGCGAAAACGGCGTGGGCGCCCGCTTCCTGCACGAGCCGGAAAGCATCGACGCAGGCGTCGTCACCGTCACCGACGGCTTCTTCTCCTCCGGCGTCGAATACGAAAGCGCGAACGCCGCCGTCGTTACCTGCGGCGAGCTCCCCTACGCGCGCAGAAAGCGCGCGAAGCTCCACAAAAAAGGCAGCCCCGTCAACTCCCTCGCAGACCTGCGCGAAGGCGACCTCGTCGTACATTCCTACTACGGTATCGGGCGCTACGAAGGCGTCGAGCAGCTGACGTTCGAGGGCGTTACGAAGGAATATATCAAGATAAAATACGCCGGAACGGACTCTCTCTTCGTGCCGGTCAACCAGCTCGATCTCGTCTCCAAATACATCGGCGGACACGCCGAGGGCGCGGTGCAGCTCTCCAAGATGGGCGGCACCGCGTGGAAAAACGCCACGAAGCGCGCGAAGGCCGCCGCAAAAGACCTCGCAAAAGAGCTTATCAAGCTCTACGCCGAGCGCACCAGCCGCCCCGGCCACGCCTTCTCCCCGGACGGAGAGTGGCAGCGCGAATTCGAGGCCGCGTTCCCGTTCGAAGAGACGGACGACCAGCTCCGCTGCGCCGAGGAGGTCAAGGCGGACATGGAAAGCTCCGTTCCGATGGACCGCATACTCTGCGGCGACGTCGGCTACGGCAAGACGGAAGTCGCGCTCCGCGCATGCTTCAAGTGCATCTCAGACGGTATGCAGGCGGCGATACTCGTGCCGACCACGCTGCTCGCGCTCCAGCATTACAACACCGCCGTGCGCCGCTTCGAGCGGATGCCGGTCGAGATCGAGTTCCTCTCCCGCTTCAAGACGAAGAAGGAGCAGAACGAAATACTCAAACGCCTCGCCGACGGCAGATGCGACCTCATCGTCGGCACACACCGCATACTTTCAAAAGACATTCGCTTCAAAAACCTCGGCCTGCTCGTCATCGACGAGGAACAGCGCTTCGGCGTCGCGAGCAAGGAGAAGCTCCGCCAGCTCTGCAAGGGAGTCGACACGCTGATGCTCTCCGCGACTCCGATACCGCGCACGCTGAATATGGCGCTCTCCGGCATCCGCGATCTGTCAATGCTCGAGGAGCCGCCCGTTGACCGTCAGCCGGTGCTGACCTTCGTCGCAGAGTACTCGCCGAAGCTCGTATTCGGCGCGATCGAGCGCGAGCTTTCCCGCGGCGGACAGGTCTATTACCTCTACAACCGCGTCGAAGGCATCGAGCGCGTCGCCGCGCGGATAGCGGAGCGTTTCCCGAACGCCGCCGTCGCCGTCGCCCACGGACAGATGGACGAGGACGAGCTGTCGGACATATGGTCAGCGGTCGTCGCCGGAGATATACAGATACTCGTCTGCACCACCATCATCGAAACCGGCATCGACGTGCCGAACGTCAACACGCTCATCGTCGAGAACGCCGACCTGATGGGGCTTTCGCAGCTTCACCAGCTCCGCGGAAGAGTCGGCAGAAGCGCGCGCCGCGCCTACGCCTATTTCACCTTCCGCAAGGATAAGGCGCTCAGCGAGGTCTCCGAAAAGCGCCTCGCCGCGCTGCGCGAGTTCACCGAGTTCGGCAGCGGCATCAGGATCGCGATGCGCGACCTCGAAATACGCGGCGCGGGCAACCTCATCGGCTCCCAGCAGAGCGGCCATATGGACGCTGTCGGCTACGACCTCTATATGAAGCTGCTCGCCGAGGCCGTGCGCGCCGAGAAGGGCGAGGCGCCCGAGGTACGCGACGCCGACTGCTTCGTCAACCTGCCCGTCTCCGCCTACATTCCCGAGAGCTACGTCGCCTCCGAGCTGACGCGCATCGAGCTTTACCGCGCAATCGCCGCCGTCGCCTCTCGCGAGGACGCGGACTCCGTCGCCGCTGAGCTGAACGACCGCTTCGGCGATCCGCCGAAGTGCGTTTCCGACCTGATAAAGATCGCCCTGCTCCGCGCCGACGGCAATCGCCTGGAGCTCGACGAGATATCCTTCCGAAACGGCGGATTATGCGTCATCCCGACCGAGCCGGATGAGGCCGTTCTCGGCCGCGCCGCACTCATTATCGGCAGGAACGCTTCTGTAAAAGTCGGGGCAAAACCCTATCTTTACGTAAAAAATGTTGACAAGCGTCAAACTTTGAGTATAATTGAAGAAGTGTTAGATAAATACAAAATGGCGCAATATGTACCGGATGAGTTAAAATCGACGATTCCGGTGACGTCTCCAAATAAGAAAGGAATGTCAAGCTAAATGAAAACCGTAAAGAAACTCGTTTCCCTCATCGTTATCGCCTGCCTGCTCGGCGGCATAGCGGTATCCTTCAGCGGCTGCGGACTCGCTACCCGTACCGCCGGAACCGTCGAAGGCGAAGATATCCCCGCCGGAATGTACATCTATTTCCTGCACTCCGCCATCCTCAACCTCGAGCAGCAGTATCAGTACGGACAGCTCTCCAGCGAGTATTCCGAGAGCAGCGACGAATCCTCCGAAGAGGCGTCCCTGCCCGAATCCTCCGAGCCCGAATCCTCCGAGCCCGAATCCTCCGAGCCCGAATCCTCCGGGGAACCCGCTTCTTCCGATGAGCCCGAGTCCTCCACCGAGTCATCCTCCACCGAATCTTCGAGCGAGTCGAGCGAAGACAAGAATCCTGCTACCCTCTGGGACGCGATCGTTGAGAACAAGCCCGCGAAGGATTACGTCATAGACAAGGCGTATGAGAACTGCGCCTGGGTCATCATCATGGAGAAGAAGGCCGCCGAGTACAAGATCGAGTTCACCGACGAAGACAAGGCCACCCTCGAATCCAACTACGCCCAGAACGGCGGCAAGGCCGAGCTCGAGACAAACCTCAACGAGATGGGCGTTTCCATCGAGACCTATGAGCGCATCGTCAAGGCCGGCATCATCCAGGAGCACCTCAAGGAGCTGCTCTACGGCGAAGAAAGCGGCAACGGCGTCAGCGAAGCGGATCAGAAGAAGGAATACGACGAGAATTACCGCCGCGTCAAGCACATCCTCTTCAAGACCCAGGGCCTGACCGACGATAAGGATGAAGAAGGCAACGTCACAAAGTCCGCCGACGAGAAGAAGGCGGAGATCGAAGCCACCTACAAGGAAGTGCTCGCCAGAGCCCAGGCCGGCGAAGACTTCGAGGCGCTCGTCGAGGAATACAGCGAAGACGGAATGGACAAGGACAAGGGCTATATCTTCAAGAAGGGCGATATGGTCAGCGAGTTCGAGACTGCCGCATGGGATCTCGCCGTCGGCGAAATTTCCTCCTGCGAATCCACCTACGGCTGGCACATCATCAAGGCCTACGACAAGTACGAAAAGCCCGAATATATGACCGAAGCGCTCTCCGAGTTCATCAGCAACTACGAGAACGAGAAGTATGAAGAAGTCGAGAACAAGTGGATCGAGGAAGCGGCCGTAAACAGAAGCAGCGCGGCAGTCCGCCGCTACAGCCCCTCCGATATCTACGAGGACAACAACGTCGCTTCCGTCGTTTCCCAGCAGATCGCCTACTACAACTCCTATTACGCTTCGATGATGGCAAGCGGCAACAACTGATAACTTCAAACGCAAAAAAGCCGCCCGATCGGGACGCCTGCGATAAAGCAGGCGTCCCGAGTTTTTTCGCTTTTATCCATTCCGTGTCGTTTTCCTCGAAACTAACGCAAAAGCGCTTTTGACAACCTGCGGTCATCAAAAGCGCATTTCGTTCCTTGGGCAGCAAAACGTGTGCGGCGTTTTCGTATCCCGCCGCAGGGATTGTCAAACGTAAAGCCGCTTAATATGTTGACGGCGATATTCAATTTTCGTACTCTTCCTACATAAAGCGACCCAACCGCAAATAGCATTACACAAAATATTGATATGTTCGTCAAGAGGGTTTTGGAAAAATGTGGTCGAAGAACGAAAAAACGTCAGAGTATTTTCCGAAGGCAGTGGAAATTATAACATTTTTATGATATAATGATTTCGGACGAATTCTAAATAACGTCGAGTTATTCAAAAGAAGATGTGGTACCGAGGTTTGAATTGAATTAATGATTTACGGTGTCGTTTATAATAGAGAATAAGAAAAAAAGGCTACAAACTGAAACCAATCTTTGCAGAAAAAGTTGCGATTTTTGTTCTGATTTTTTGTATAATGGACTCGGAAAGGAGATGAGCGCTATGATGAACACAGCGGAAAAGCTTAACGCGGTGATCGACTATATTGAAAATCATCTGACCGAAGAAATTGAACAGGAGAAACTTGCGCAAATCGCGTGCTGTTCGTTCTTTGATCTAGGCAGATTGTTTTCTCTTATAGCCGAAGTTACTATTTCCGATTATATCAGAAAGCGGAGACTGACAAAAGCGGGAACGGAATTGAAATATGATAACGCAAAGGTGCTTGCTACCGCACTCAAATACGGTTATGAGTCGCCGGTATCATTTGCAAGAGCGTTTCAAAGCTTTCACGGATTTAATCCGGGCAATGCGTCGGACCGTGGCAACGTTCTGAAGGTTTTTCCGAAGCTTGTTTTTCAAGTTAGCGCAAAAAACGTTATGGATAAGATCAGAACAGAACGCATTATGGTGGACGGAAAAGAGTACAGCGCAAGTTACTTTGGCGAGCAGGATATGTCGTACTGGTCGGATTATGCGACAAAGCGCGAGTTCTGGCGGCTTGAAAATGTCGGGAACGAGTTTGCGAACTGTAAAAAGTTTCGGGAGGTTCTGCCGTACAACAATTATCCTCCGATGGATATTCAGATCGGTCAGGTTTTTGTTGTTGACTATCACAAATTCGACGGCACGATTGATAGAAAATATTATATTGCCGACGGAACCGTCTGGCAGGATATGCCCTCGACAAGGGAGTTTGTGCTCTGGGGAATGTCTCCAATCAGAAAAGACACTCTGACGGTTGCGGACAGAGAATACGAGGCGAGTTACTTTGGCGAGCAGGATATGTCGTACTGGTCGGATTATGCGACAAAGCGCGAGTTCTGGCGGCTTGAAAATGTCGGGAACGAGTTTGCGAACTGTAAAAAGCTTGGGGAGGTTCTGCCGTACAACAATTACCCGCCTATCAGTTTTCAGATCGGTCAGGTCTTTGTTATTGATTACCACACCGTCAGCGGCGTGATTGAGAGAAAATATTACATCGCCGACGGAACCGTCTGGCAGGATATGCCTTCAACAAGACAGTTTATTCCGGACTAACTAATAATCCAAAATCGAGGCGGGGATTGCCCCCCGCCTCGCGACGTTGTTACAGATAAACGATTTCTTTTTTCGTACGTCCCATTCACACTCACCCGTAAAAGCACCGCAAGGGACGCCTGCTCTATGGCAAGTGTCCCTCGGGCGGCTTTTTTGATTAAAGGTATTGCGTTTTTATGCCGAATAATGTTATAATCGCATAGTCGGCGGTATGCCGGTATGCAAAAGGAGGATTCGATCATGAAGTACGTATGCGTTTTGTGCGGTTACGTTTACGACGAGGAGGCCGAGGGCGTCAAGTTCGCGGACCTTCCCGACGACTGGACCTGCCCGCTCTGCGGAGCCGGCAAGGATGATTTCGAGCTTCAGCAGGACTAAAGGCCGATGGCAAAGGACCGCGGTCCGTACGCGCGGACCGCGGATTTCCCTTTTCTCTCCGTATAACACACCACGAAAGGAAACCGATGAAAAAACTCATCAACTGGTTCAAACAATACGGCTATTACTACAAATACGTATTCATAACTCTGATACTCGCCGCCGTGCTGCTGACGATCGGACTCGTAAGTTGTCTTTCAAAAACAAATTACGATCTGACCGTTATCCTCTCCGGCGATTTCTTCATATACGACACCGAGGTCTACGCATACGAAAACGTGCTTAAAGAATACATCGACGATTGGAACGGCGACGGAAAGGTCAACGTGCAGGTTATGGGGCTTTCCACGAACGCGGGAAACCCACAGCTCAACTTTTCCTACAACCAGCGCTTCCAGGCGGAGATAATGACCGGCGAAGTGCTGCTCTTCATTACCGACGAAGGCAAGTATAAGCTGCTCGAAAACGCCGGCGGCGTCGCCGACGTAAGCAAGCTCCTCCCATCCGGATACCCGCAAAGCAAATACTTCACCTTCTCCGGAAGCGCAGTCTCGCAGAAGGTGCGCGCCGAATATAAGAAACTCTGCGGCGATATGGAGCCGCCTACCGCCGAGCCGTCCGGACTGCGTATGTATATACGCACCGCGCCGGACGACGCGGAGGATAATCCCGAATACCTCAAAAAATATGAACACATCTCGGAGCTTTTCCGTAAAATAGCTTCGGAATAGTCGTCGCTTCAAGTAAAGCGTTTATTCTCTCCGCAAATATCCGCAAAACCGCACTTCCCCGCGGTTTCAGTATCATTGTCAACATAAAACGGGTAAACATACGCAAATACCATATGAGTAATATTCATATGAATATTACTCATATCTCCTGAATATTCGTAAGAGTTCGGATTTTGCCGGCAAAAAACGCTGCTTCAGAGGCGTTCCTTTTTGCCGGACAGCTCAAATCATCAAACCGTTTCTCCGCAGATACGGAGCCGAAAAGGAGCCGATTATCAATGCGCATAAGGCAAAAACTGACAAAAGAGACAATTGAAAAATACATAGCGCCGGTCGCGATACTTCTGATCGCCGCGAATCTTCTGACCGTTATAATGTGCATCGTCAGCGAAGGCACCTTCCTGCGCGCGTTTCTCATGCCGAGCGGCTGGGCGTTCGTAATGAACACTCTTATGGTCTATATGCCTATGCTGGTGCTTTTCTTTCTGGTCAGAAGGACCTGGATCGCATTCCTGCCGATTTCGTTGGTTTTCTGCGCCTTTAACTACTTCGACTATCTGAAGGTAAGCATCCGCGGCGAAACGATACTCCCCTGCGACTTCACGATAATAACCGAAGCCGCTGAAACCGTCGGGATGCTCGAGCTCGAAATAACGGTCGGACTGATAGCGGCAATAGTGCTGACAGCCGCGATAACCGTCGGCCTCTTCTTTTTCGACAAGCTCGTGATACGCAGAAACGGGCTGATGATACGCCTGCGCAACGGCGCGATAATCGCCGCCGTCACGCTTGCCGTCACCGTCGCCGGATTCTTCGGAACATTCCTCAACCCCGCTTTCCTGAAGGCAACAGGGCTGACCGCTTATCAGTGGAAGCAGCTGAACACGCGGAACAACAACGGCTTTTTGGTAAACTTCCTCGCGAACATCCCCTACGTCATCCCAGAGAAACCCTCGGGCTACGGCGAGGACTCCGCACAGGCGACATACGACGAGGTGATTGCGGAACTGAACGAGGCGTATACCGCAAACGGCGACGAAAAGCCGAACATCATTATAGTTATGAACGAATCCTTCGCGGACGCAGACAAGTTCGCGTATATCAACTTCGAGCAGTCCACGACGCCTACGCTGCACGAAACGACCCGGACAAAGACCGGCGGAACGCACTTCACGCCGCAGTTCGGCGGCGGCACGGCGAACGTTGAGTTTGAGCTGCTGACCGGCTACAGTCTGCGCTACCTTCCCGCAAGCTCCACACCATACCAGCAGCACGTCAAAAAGGTCACACCGAGCTACGTCAGCTTCCTGCGCGACGAGCTGGGCTACTCCACCGTTGCGATACATTCCTACGGGCCGCACTTCTGGAACCGCGACAACGTATATCCGCTTATCGGCTTCGAGAAGTTCGTCTCCGAGCCGGATTTCTACCTGCCGCTCCGCATGCGCACCTACGTCAGCGACGAATCGACCGCGGATATGATCATCAGCCAGTATGAAGAGAACCGCGCTACCGGCAAGCCCTTCTTCAACTTCACCGTGACGATGCAGAACCACGGCAGTTACGGCGGCGGCGACTACGACGAAGCGACGATGATAAACGCCACCGACGGCAGCGCAGACCTTTCGAGCCGCGTCTTCGGAGCGATACGCAGCTACGCTACGAGCATCAAGTTCGCTGACGATATGCTCAGGCAACTGACCGATTACTTCTCGACCTGCGGCGAACCGACGATAATCATGTTCTTCGGCGACCACCTCGGTTCCTTCGGCAATAAGGACTCCTCTTATTATGCCGCGGGCTACACGAAGAATACCTCCGATACGCTCCCCGGCTTCTACGACCTGCACACCCCTCCCTTCGTCATCTGGGACAACTACACGGACGTTTCCGCAAGCCCGGATACGTCGCTGAGCACCTACTACCTGATCCCGTATATGACCGAGATCTATTCCCTGCCGCAGCCCGTATACTTCAAATACCTGCTTCAGCAGAGCGAACTCGTCAAGGGCACCGGCGGCGACTACTACCTTCGCGGCGACGGAAGCATCGCGGAAAGCGGCTCCGTCACCGAAGAGGAGAACGCCGAGCTGGAACGTCAGCATTTATTCCAGTACGACGCGCTCTTCGGCAAGCAGTACGTAACCGACAAGATCTGGGCGAAGTATAAAGAATAGTGATTAGCGCAATAAATATCCCCCCGTAAAACGGGGGGTATTTCATTTTCGGGCATAGCCCTTATAATACTGGCGACGCACAAGTGCGTTTTAGATTGGCCTGCCAGCCATGCATCTGTTACTTACTACCCATAAATGGGTCCCGTGGG
>JAFRVI010000045.1 GCA_017438525.1 Clostridia bacterium | reverse complement strand
ATTCAAATTGCCGCAGGCAATTTGCTCCTTAACTGACGCGCAGCGTCAATATCACTGCGGCGAAGCCGCAATATCACTATCGCGGAGCGATAATATCACTGACGCGAAGCGTCAATATCACTGCGAACGCCCCGCGTTCGCGCCTCCCCGGAATGACAGACCGCGTTCGCTTTTTTTCAATATTTCCCATAATCATATCCGCATAATCCTTTCCGCGCGGGGCAAAATATGCGCAAAAGGGGCTTTTTCGCCCCGCATGAAAGGACTTAACGGATATGAAGATAATCGACAGGATCGCGCTTATCCTCGTGATAATCGGCTCGCTCAACTGGGGCAGCGTCGGCATCTTCGCCTACGACCTCGTGCGCATGACCGACGTCTCGCCGCTTCCGGCGTGGGCGCGCGTCATCTACACCCTCGTCGGTCTGGCGGGACTGTGGTGCATTTCGCTGCTCTTCAGAGACCACCGCGAGGCATAGTGAAGGAAACGCAGTTTCCTTCGTACATAATCGGATGAGAGAAGAAATAAAAAGGATCCTGCTCGGCGGCGGAGTGCCCGCGGAGCAGGCGGAGGCGCTCTGCGATTACGCGGAGTTCCTCGTCAGCGAAAACGAAAAATACAACCTCACCGCGCTGACCGCGCCGGAGGATATCGCCGTCAAGCACTTCCTCGACAGTTTGCTGCCGCTGAAGTTCGGCTTCCCGCCCGAGGGCGCGAAGGTCATCGACGTAGGCAGCGGCGCGGGACTGCCCGCGATACCGCTGGCGGTCGCGCGCCCCGACCTCGACGTTACCGCGCTGGACGCGACCGGGAAGAAGGTCGCCTTCATCGCGAAGGCGGCGGAGGTCGCGGGCGTGAAGGTCGCCGCGGTCGCCGCGCGCGCCGAGGAGGCGGCGAAGCCGCCGATGCGCGGGAGCTTCGACTGCGCCGTTTCGCGCGGAGTAGCCGCGCTGAACGTCCTCTGCGAGCTGTGTATGCCCTTCGTCAAGGTCGGCGGCGTCTTCCTCGCTTATAAGGGGCGCGGCGCCGACGCGGAGATCGCGGAGGCGAAAAACGCGGTCGCCGTGCTCGGCGGCGAGGTCGAGCGCGTCGAACGCGCCGAGATCGGCGGCGCCGAGCGCGCGCTGGTCTTCATCCGTAAGGTCAAGCCCACCCACGACGCGTATCCGCGGCCGTTCGCGCGGATAAAGAAAAAGCCGTTGTAAGACGGAGTTTATCTGCGCCGAAGGCGCAATACCACTGCGAGCGTCAGCGAGCAATACCACTGCCCGCAATACCACTGTGAGCGCCAGCGAACAATATCACTTGCCGCGCAAGCGGCAACAAAAAGGTCGTGTCAAGATGTCCGACAGCAAATTACGCGATGCATCCAAAGATTTCGCAAAGAAAATCGTCTTCCTTTGCCAAGACGTCAGAGATAATAAAAAAGGTTCGCCGTTGCTCGGGCAGCTTCTTCGCTCGGCAACTTCCATCGGCGCAAATATCCACGAGGCGCAGTACGCGCACGGAAGAAAAGATTTCGTCTCAAAATTGGAAATCGCGCAAAAGGAATGCTACGAAACGGAATACTGGCTTGAACTCCTGTTTGAAACCGGTTACATAGATGAAAACGAATACAAGCCGCTGCAGAATAATTGCGGAGCGATCAGAAGAATGCTTATATCGTCGCTGAAAACCGTTAAGGAAAACGACGCCGTATAAAAATGAAGAATCATATTCGTTAAAAAAGAACCGTGCTGATTTGCACGGTTCTTTTTTAAGTGATATTGTTCGCTGACGCTCACAGTGATATTGCGGCTTGCGCCGCAGTGGTATTACAGCTTCGCTGCAGTGGTATTGCGCCTTCGGCGCAGATAAGCTTCGCTTATACGCGTTCTCTTATCTCCTTCAGCACTTTTGCCTCAAACTCGTCATACGAATACGGCGCAGTCTGGTCGGTGTCGCGGTCGCGGACGGAAACGATGCCCTCGGCGACTTCCTTTTCGCCGACGATGATCATATACGGCGCCTTGTCCTCCTGCCTCGCCTCGCGGATCTTGTAGCCGATCTTCTCGTTGCGGTCGTCGAGCACGCAGCGGACGCCGGCGTCCCTGAGCTTCTCCGCGACCTGCGCGGCGTAGTCCATGCTCTTCTCGGAAACCGGCAGCACCTTGACCTGCGTCGGCGCGAGCCAGAGCGGGAACTTGCCCTTCGTCTCCTCGATGAGGTACGCCATGAAGCGGTCGAGACTGCCGAGGATCGCGCGGTGAAGCACGACGGGGGTCTTCTCCGCGCCGTCCTTGTCGATATAGGTCAGCTTGAACTTCGCCGGCAGGCAGAAGTCGAGCTGGCAGGTGGAAAGCGTGTATTCCGCGCCGACGGCGGGCTGGACGTTGACGTCGAGCTTCGGGCCGTAGAACGCCGCTTCGCCGATCTCCTCGGTGAAGTTTATGCCCAGCTCGGTGAGCACCTCGCGCAGCGCGTTCTCGGCGTGCTCCCACATCTCGTCGTCCTGATGGTACTTGACCTTGTCCGCGGGGTCGCGCAGCGAAAGCACGCAGCGGTAATTCGTGATGCCGAAGTCCTTGTAGACGCTGAAGATCAGGTCGACGACCGTGCCGACCTCGGACTTGATCTGCTCCGGCGTGACGAAGAGGTGCGCGTCGTTCTGGCAGAAGTGGCGGCCGCGCTCGATGCCCTTCAGCGTTCCGCTGGGCTCGTAGCGGAAGTCGTGCGCGATCTCGCCGATGCGTATCGGCAGGTCGCGGTAGGAATGCGGACGGTTGGCGTATATCATCATGTGGTGCGGGCAGTTCATCGGGCGAAGGACGAACTGCTCCTGGTCGACCTCCATGACCGGGAACATATTCTCGCGGTAGTGCTCCCAGTGTCCGCTGGTCTCGTAGAGCCCGACGGTGCCGACGCAGGGCGTCAGAACGTGCTGATAGCCGAGCTTGCGCTCCTTCTCCTTGATATACTCCTCAAGCTCCTGCCAGACGGTGTAGCCGTTCGGGAGGAACATCGGGAGCCCCTTGCCGATGAGGTCGTCGGTCATGAAAAGGTGCATCTCTTTGCCTATCTTGCGGTGGTCGCGGAGCTTCGCCTCCTCGAGCATGCGCAGGTACTCCTCAAGCTCCTCGCCCGTCGCGAAGGCGGTGCCGTTGATGCGGGTGAGCATCTTGCGGGAGGCGTCGTTGCGCCAGTATGCGCCGGAAACGCCGGTCAGCTTGAACGCCTTCAGCGCCTTAGTGTAGGTAAGGTGCGGGCCGGTGCACATATCGATATACTCGCCCTGCTGGAAGAAGCTGATTGGCGCGTCGTCCTCGAGGTCGGCGATGTGCTCGACCTTGTAGTTTTCGCCGCGGTCCTCCATGAGCTTTATCGCTTCCTCGCGGGGCAGGATGAAGGATTTGAGCGGCAGGTTTTCCTTGACGATCTTCTTCATCTCCTCCTCGATGGCGGGGAGGTCGGCGTCCGAAAGCGTGACGTCGCCGAGGTCGATATCGTAGTGGAAGCCCTTTTCGTTGGCGGGGCCGAAGCCGAATTTCGCCTGCGGATAAAGACGCTTGACCGCCTGCGCGAGAATATGCGCCGCGGTGTGGCGGATGACGTGCTGCTCCTCCTCGGGAGCGCACTGGTCGACGTGTCCGTCGAAGTAGATGACTTTCATGATGGGGTTTTCTCCTTTATGTGAAGTTTATTTACTGATGAATCAAAGGCACAGCGCTTCGCGTTAGCCCAGACTGCTTTCGTCCGCGAGCTTGGCGGCGACGCGGAGGATCGCCAGCGCGTCGGAAACGGTGATCGCATCGTCGCCGTCGATATCGCCGATGAGGATCGCCTCGTAGGTCTCCTCCGCGAGCTTCGCGGCGATGCGGAGCGCGGCGAGCGCGTCCGCGACGGTGATCTCTCCGTCCTTGTCCATATCGCCCTTCAGGTATTGCTGCTCCGCCGGCGCGACGTACAGTCCGACGATCTCCATTCCGCCGCCTATCCTGCCGATGAAACGCGCCTTTTCAGCGATGAGATCGATGATGTAGAGTCCGTTATCCTCCGCGCCGGAGCTCTGCGTCCAGTAGAGCGCTTTGTTTTCAAAATCGTAGACGAGATCGCATGCGTTGCCGCAGATGACGTCGGTTGAGAAGCTGAGGAAGCAGTCTCCGTTAAAAACGTCGACGACATAAACGTCGCCGTTGTAATCGACGCCGTAGCAGACGCCGCGTTCGCCGAAGGCGATCGCCTGGAGTCTCGAATCAAGGGAGAAGCCGTAATATTTTACGGTCTCGACCCCGCCGGTCGCGAGATTGATCTTCACGAGGGCGCGGTCGCCCGCTTCCTCAATTAACGTCGCTATGCCGTAGACCGATTCCGTACAGGGGTCGTAGGACATGGAGATTATCTGAAAGGGCACAACCTCGGGGATCTCCTGCCATTTCGCGGCGCCGTTCGGGAGCTTGAAGAAACTGCCGACGCACTCGTCGGCGTCGTAGGAATAGGCGTAGTAGCAGCCGTCGACGTACACGCCGGATTCGAGGCTTGCGCCCTCCGGGCATGCCCTGCCGGGCGTGACGGAGCTGACGTCCGCCGGATAAAAGCTGATTAAATATCCCTCAAATCCGTTATCGCCGAAATCGTCATAGCAGAAGCCGGCAAGCTTTGTCTCCGCGGGCTCAAAGCAGACGGACTTCGCTCTGCTGCCCCATGCGTCGAATATCTCCCACTCGCCGATGATGCCGCCGGCGGGATTCATCAGCGTCGAGGCGGTCAGGAATACGCGCTGATAGAAGCCGTATACGGCGGAGACGCAGGAATCCGCCGCGACGTGCGACTTCACTACGTTGAGCCGCGCGAGATTATCGTAGGCGTAGATAGCGTAGTCGCCGTCGAGCGAGTTCACGGTGACGTTGGCGTCAAAGAAGGTGAGGTCGGCGTTGTTGCCGACGTATATCGCGGGTTCCGCGGTGGTGCAGCTTATGTAAATATTATCGGCGGAGCCGGTTATCGTCGTGTCTTCGAGAAGCAGCAGCGCCGGGAAGTCGCCGTTGGAGACAACGCCGCAGGAGCTGCGTTCCGGGTCGGCGTTTATCGTCAGACCGATTATTCCGGACTGGATCGCGGCGTTGTTTTCCGCTTTTATGTCGCCGGTCAGCGTCAGCGTGTTGGTCTCGGGGTCGTAGGAGTAGCCCTCGCCGGAGAGTGAGGTTCCGGTTACCTGCTCGCCGCAGATCCAGAGATCGTACTCGTCGGCGTCGTCGGGCGGATAGTTGGTGACATCGAAATCGTCGAGATAGAGGCGGAACTTGCCCGACGTATCGTAATGCTCGATGCAGAAGCGGACGGTCCGGCCCTTTAGTTTGCTGTCCACTAAGAAGCCGTGAGAAATCCAGTAGTTTTCGGTGGTGAGTTCCGCGCCCATCGGGGTCATAGCGGTATCGCCGGGGAGAGCGTAGCCGACGCGGAAGTTCTCACCGTAGTCGGTCACGTCGGAGCCGCGCACCGACAGGCCAACCCAGGTTTTTCCGGTGGCGGGGATATCGATCGCGGGGCTCCAGAGGAGGTTATCCGGCTGAAGCGACTGGAAGGTCGTGTTTGAAAAGGATTCGGAGTAGACCGAGCCCTCGGGACTGTTGTAGAGCGCCTCGGGGTCGTCCAGAAACGAGCCGGCGTGGGCGTCGTATATCCAGCCGCGGCCGTCGCCGTCGAGGTCTTCGGAAGTCCAGCCGTTCGAGAACGGGTCCGACTCGAAGTCGAAGCTGTAGATCACGGTCCATTCCTCAGCGCGGGCGGTGATGAACGCCGTCGGCGCGAGGGTGAGAATGAGCGCGAGGGTGAGAAGCAGGGGAATAATGCGTTTTTTCATGACGTCGATTCTCCTTTGATTTGAATTTTTATATTGAATCAATATAAACCGATTGACAGTCTGCCGTCCTGAGCGGAGCGATGCGAAGCATCGCGCCCGTAGGGACGAGCATTGCTCGTCCGCGCAGTCACGCACCCGCGCCGCCCTTTGTCATCCTGAGCGGAGCGATGCGAAGCATCGCGCCCGTAGGGACGAGCATTGCTCGTCCGCGCAGTCACGCTGAACGCCGTGTGAGAACACAAAACGTTAACCCCGTTTCCGACTGCACACTTTCCCGATAACACTACCGTTACCTTCAAGATCCTTCGGCTCCGGCTTCGCCTTCGCTCAGGATGACACGAACGCGGCGCTTCGCGTTACGCCAAACTGTCCCGGCTCGCGAGCTTCGCGGCGACGCGGAGGATCGCCAGCGCGTCGGAAACGGTGATCGCATCGTCGCCGTCGATATCGCCGATGCGGATCGCCTCGTAGGTCTCCTCCGCGAGCTTCGCGGCGATGCGGAGCGCGGCGAGGGCGTCCGAAACGGTGATCTCGCCGTCCTTGTCGAAGTCGCCCCTGAGCGCGGCGGAGCCGCTGCGGACGACGAAATCGTCGACGTATAAGCGGAGCTGATCGGTCGAGTCTATGTGGGTTATATATAGTCTGACGTTCTTGCCGTTCAGTCCGTCGGGCAGTTTAACGGTATATTCCTTCCATTCGTTCTCGGTCGTGAAGGAGCCGGGGAGCACCAGACGTATATCGCCCATGACCTGATATCCGACGGCGAAGTGCTCTTTATAGTCGTTGGTATCGCTGCCGCGCGCGCGGAAGGTAACGAACGCGTCGCCCTCGTCGGGCACGGTGAAATACGGGCTGGTCAGGCGGTTGACCGGAGTCAGCGCCTTCCCTCTCCAATATGAAGCGGAAAAGACCGAGCCGCTGCCGCTGTACGAATACGTGTAGGTGTAATCGTCGTAAGTATACGCGCTCAGACGCGAGTTTTCATACGTCCAGCCGTTGCCGTCGCCGTCAAGATCCTCGCGCGTCCAGTCGTTGACGAAGGGGTCGGACTCGAAATTGAAGGCGTAGACGACGCCGGAATCCGGCTGCGCGTCCCATTTGAGGTCGAAATCGTCGAGGAGGAGGCGGTAGTTGTCCTTGCTCGACGGCAGATGGCTGATAACGAGCCGGATGCGCCTGCCGAGCAGCTTGCCGTCATTGTATCCGGAAAGGTCGAAGACGTATTCGTTCCACCTGTTTTCGGTGGTATAGGTCGGGCTTATCGTGTTCGGGATCGCGTTGCCGGCGTTGTATTCGACGTAGGAGATGTCGAACTTCTCCGCGAAATCGTCGTTGTGGTCGCCGCGCGCCCAGAACGAGAGCGTCATTTTGCCGTAAGACGGAACGGTGAAGAAGGGCGTTATCAGGCGGTTGTTCGGAGTCAGCGCGCCGTCGCTGCCGTCGTATGACGCCGACCACATAATGCCGGAGCCGCTGTGCGACGTTTCGGCGGCGGGATCGAAGGTCCAGCCGTGTCCGTCGCCGTCGACGTCGCTCGCCGCCCAGCCGCGCGCGAAGGGCGTGGCTTCAAAATCGGTCGAGATAACGTGCTCGACCGGATTATAGTTGACGACGCTGAAATCGTCGACGAGCAGGCGGAACTGGTTCGTACAGCACCAGTGGCTGATGACGACGCGGATCCTTTTGCCGAGCAGATGGGAGCGTATGGGATCGTCGGGAGAGATCGTCACGGAGTATTCCTTCCACTCGTTCGTCGTGACGAAATCCTCGTATCCGATCGACGTGGGAACGGTATCGCCGCCGTCTATTACGTAGGCGAATCTGAAATGCTCGGCGAAATCTCTGGGGTGATAGCCCCGCGCCATGACCTTTATCGAGGTCTCGCCCTCGGCGGGGATCTCGATGACCGGACTTACAAGGCGGTTGTTCGGGGTCAGCGCCTCGTCTTCGTTGTCGTAGGACGCCGACCACATAAGACCGGTGCCGCTGTGAGCGTCGGCGTAATACCGGGCGTATACCCAGCTGTGGCCGTCGTTATCCATATCCGCCGTCGACCAGCCGTTCGCTGACGGATCCGTCTCGAAATCGAAGGAATAGACGGTCGTTTCGTACGCCTTCGAGCGCGCCGCCGAAGCCGCGAACGGCGCGAACGCCAGCAGCAGCGCGGCGGCAAGTATTGCGGAAATTACGCGTTTGGACATAAAAGATTCTCCTTTGCGGTTTCTTTTCGCGGCGGAAAGCGCCGGATCTGTCGTCCCGAGGAGGCGAAGCCGACGAGGGATCCCCCGGGCGAACTTCGTTCGCAGTGATATTGACGCTTCGCGTCAGTGATATTATCGCTCCGCGATAGTGATATTGCGGCTTCGCCGCAGTGATATTGACGCTGCGCGTCAGTTAAGGAGCAAATTGCCTGCGGCAATT
>JAFRVI010000044.1 GCA_017438525.1 Clostridia bacterium | reverse complement strand
CGGGCCGCGTTGAGCGCGGTCAGCTCAAAATGGGCGAGACGGTGGAGATTGTCGGCATGGAGGACAAGCCGAAGTCCACGGTCGTTACGGGTATCGAGATGTTCCGCAAGACGCTGGATTATGCCGAGGCCGGCGACAATATCGGCGCGCTGCTTGCGGGACAGACCGCATACGACGGACGGGCGCTTGCGGAGATCACGCTGCCGACGGCCCGATGCCCCAGACCCGCGAGCACATCGTTCTCGCCCGTCAGGTCGGTGTTCCTTACATCGTTGTCTACATGAACAAGGTCGACCAGGTCGACGATCCCGAGCTCCTCGAGCTCGTCGAGATGGAGATCAGAGAGCTGCTCTCCAAGTACGACTTCCCCGGCGACGAAGTCCCGGTCATCAAGGGCTCCGCTCTTCAGGCGCTTGAGAGCACTTCCACCGATCCCAACGCTCCCGAGTACGCTTCCATCATCGAACTGATGAACGCTGTTGACGAGTTCATCCCCACCCCCGACAGAATGGCCGATCAGCCCTTCCTTATGCCCGTCGAGGACGTCTTCACAATCACCGGCCGCGGCACCGTCGCCACCGGCAGAGTCGAGCGCGGACAGCTCAAGCTCGGCGAAGAAGTCGAGATCGTCGGCCTCAAGGACGAGATCAGAAAGACCGTTGCTACCGGTATCGAAATGTTCAGAAAGCTGCTTGACTATGCTGAAGCCGGCGACAACATCGGCGTTCTGCTCCGCGGCGTTCAGAGAACCGAGATCGAGCGCGGCCAGGTCATCTGCAAGCCCGGCTCCATCAAGCCCCACACCAAGTTCAAGGGTCAGGTTTACGTTCTTACCAAGGACGAGGGCGGCAGACATAAGCCCTTCTTCAACAACTACAGACCTCAGTTCTATTTCAGAACTACCGACGTTACCGGCGTTATCAACCTGCCTGACGGCGTCGAGATGTGCATGCCCGGCGACAACGTCGTTATGTCCGTCGAGCTGATCACCCCCATCGCCATCGAGAAGGGACTCCGCTTCGCTATCCGCGAGGGCGGCAGAACTGTCGGCTCCGGCGTCGTTACCGAGATCGACGGCTGATCCCCGTAAATCGAATCAAAACGGACCTTGCGTACGCAGGGTCCGTTTTTGTTATGCAAAAACGCTTTTTTTGCAAAAAACACTTTTATATTGCTTCCGTTTATGGTAAAATAAACCGAGAGGAGCGTTCGGAATGCTTATTCGCGTCGGCGACAGGGTAATAATGAAAAAACCGCACCCGTGCGGATCGTCGGAGTTCACCGTCGTCCGCTCCGGCCTCGATCTGAAGCTGGAGTGCGCGGGCTGCGGCCGCGTCGTCGAGGGCGAAAGGTTTAAGCTGGAACGCAAAATCAAGAGAGTGGAGAGCGTAAGCGAAGATGTTTGAGAAGCTCGCAGAGATAAAAGCGCATTTCGACGAAGTGGAAGCGCGTCTTTCGGACGGCGCCGTTATAGCCGACAGAGAGGCGTACAGCGCGCTCATGAAGGAGCATAAGCGCCTCTTTCCAATAGTCGAAAAGTTCAAGGAATACGAGAAATACTCCGCGCAGCAGGCGGAGGCGAAGGAGCTGCTCGACGCCGAGAAGGACAGAGAGCTGCGCGAGCTCGCCGAGGCCGAGTATCTGGAAGCGAAGGAGATGATCGCGAAGATCTCCGACGAGCTGAAGATCCTGCTGCTCCCGCGCGACGAAAACGACGACAAAAACGTCATCGTCGAGATCCGCGCCGGCGCGGGCGGCGACGAAGCCGCGCTTTTCGCCGGCTCGCTTTACCGTATGTACACGATGTACGCCGACACCCACGGCTTCAAGCACGACGTGCTGAATATCAGCGAAACGGGGCTCGGCGGGATCAAGGAAATATCCTTCGAGATCAGCGGCGACGGCGCCTTCTCCAAGCTGAAGTTCGAGAGCGGCGTCCACCGCGTCCAGCGCGTGCCGGAAACGGAGAGCGGCGGCAGGATACACCCCTCCACCGTCACCGTCGCCGTCCTGCCGGAAGCGGAGGAAACGGAGGTCAGCATCGACCCGTCCGACCTGCAGATAGACACCTACCGCAGCGGCGGCGCGGGCGGCCAGCACGTCAACAAGACGGAATCCGCCATACGCATAACGCATATCCCGACCGGCATCGTCGTCGAATGTCAGGACGAGCGCAGTCAGTATAAAAACAAAGACCGCGCCATGAAGATACTCTACTCCCGCATTCTCGAGCAGGAGCGCGAGAAGCAGCAGGGAGAGATCGCCGCGGAACGACGCAGCCAGGTCGGAACGGGCGACAGAAGCGAACGCATCCGCACATACAACTTCCCGCAGGGGCGCGTTACAGACCATCGCATCGGGCTTTCGCTTTACAAGATCGACGCGATAATGAACGGCGACCTTGACGAGATAATCACGTCACTCATCACCGCCGACCAGGCGAGAAAGCTCACCGAGGCGGAATAACGGAGCATCGAATTGAAAACGACGTTTTTTGAGCTGTCCGGAGACGGACGCGCCGAAAAAATAAATAAAGCCGCGGAGGTCATCCGCGCCGGCGGACTTGTCGCGTTCCCGACCGAGACGGTTTACGGCCTCGGCGCAAACGGCTTCGACGAAAAGGCAGTCCTCTCGATCTTCGAGGCGAAGGGGAGGCCGCACGATAATCCGCTTATCATGCACGTCGCCGATCTCGATACTGCCGCGCAGCTCGGATATCTGGGCGAAGCGTTCTATAAGCTCGCGGCGGCGTACTGGCCCGGTCCGTTGACAATCATCGTCAAAAAGCGTCCGGCGGTCAACGATATTGTCACCTGCGGGCTCGACAGCGTTGCGATACGCATGCCGTCGAACGAATACGCGCGCGAGCTGATCGCGGCGGCGGGAGTACCGATCGCGGCGCCCTCCGCGAACCGCTCCGGCAAGCCGAGCCCCGTCACGGCGCGGCACGTGCTGGAGGATATGGACGGCCGCATAGATATGATCCTCGACGGCGGCGCCTGCGAAGTCGGCGTCGAATCCACCGTCGTCACCGTCTGCGGCGAAACGCCGACGGTGCTGCGTCCGGGCGGCATAACGCCGGAGCAGATAAAGGAAGCGCTCGGCAGCGTCGCGCTCGACAAAGCGGTGACGCAGATGCTGCCCGAAGGCGAAAAACCACTCGCGCCGGGAATGAAATACAAGCATTATTCGCCCGACTGCCGCGTAGTAATCGTTGAGGGCGGCGGCGCGGTCGGATACATAAAGGAACGCCTCGCGGAAGACGAACGCGCCTGCGCGCTCTGCTTCAATGGGGAAGAAACGCTCTTCGCACGCGCGATACCATACGGCGACGAAGGCGACAGTCTTTCGCTCGCCCACGGCGTGTTCAACGCGATGCGCGAGGCGGATGGCGCGGGCATTTCCACGCTGTTCGTCAGGCGTCCGCCCATGGACGGCGTCGGGATCGCGGTATATAACCGCCTCTTCCGCGCCGCGGCGGGGAACGTGGTAAAAGTCGACCGATAAGGAGAAGATATGGTTTACGGGCTTGTTGGCAGAAGCGGATCCGGAAAAAGCACCGCCGCCGAGGTTTTCGCGGAGAGCGGTCTTTTCGTCGTGGACTGCGACAAGGTCGCCGCGGAGGTGCTTACCGACGAAACCGTGAAGCGCAAGCTCGCGGAAGCGTTTGGGAGCGACGTGCTCGTCGGCGGCGAGGTGGACAAAAAGCTCGTCGCGGAACGCGCCTTTGCCGACCGCGGCTGCCTCGATCTGCTCAACTCGATAACCCACCCGCCGATACTCGCGCGCCTCGCCGCGATATGCGCGGAGCGCGAAAAGACGGTTCTCGACGCGCCTACGCTTTTCGAGAGCGGCGCGGATAAGCTCTGCGACGCGATAATCGCGGTCGTCGCGCCTGAGGAAGCGTGCGAAACGCGCCTGCTCGCGCGCGACGGCGCTTCGCTGAAATCGATACGCCGCCGGCTCGCGATGCAGAAGAGCGAGGAATACCTGCGCGAGAGGGCGGATATAGTCATCGAGAACAACGGCGGCGAAAAAGAGTTCAGAAAGCGGGTAAAGAATGTCGCGAAAACGCTGTAAGATAAGGAAGTCAGCCGTCGCCGTCTTTCTTACGCTTCTGCTGATAATCGCCGGATTCGGTGTGTACTTTGCCGGCCGGCTTATCGAAAAGTCGACCTATCCGCCGAAATACCGCGAATACGTAGAGAAATACGCGGATGAAAACGGCCTCGAGCCCGAGCTCGTCTTCGCCGTTATAAAGACGGAGAGCAGCTTCCGTCCGGGCGTCGTTTCTTCCGCCGGCGCGATCGGACTGATGCAGCTCATGCCGGATACCGCGCGCAAGGTCGCGGCGCACAGCGGCGGCAAGCTTTCCGAAGACGCCGACCTGTACGATCCGGAAACGAATATTGCGTTCGGCTGTATGCTGTTGCGCTGGATGTACGACGAATTCGGCAATATGGACACCGCGCTCGCCGCGTATAACGCCGGCTGGGGCAACGTCAGAAAGTGGCTTCGGGACAAAGCGTATTCTGCCGACGGCATGACGCTGCACACGATACCGTTCAAAGAGACGGAAAACTTCGTCAAGCGCGTCAACGCCGCAACGGATAAATACAGAGAATTATATTACGGAGGATGATAAAAATGGCAAACGAAAAAACCAAAGGCGAAAAACTCAAGGAAAAGCTGCTTTCCGCGCCGAAGAGCGCGTTTGAAGCCGCTTCCGCCGCCGAACTGAAAAAGGCGAAGGCGTTCGCCGCCGACTACATCGGCTTCCTGAACGCCGCGAAGACGGAGCGCGAAGCCGTCGTCGAGTCCGTGCGCATCGCCGAAGCCGCCGGCTTCAAGCCATACGCCGCGGGCAAAAAGTACAAGGCGGGGGACAGATTCTATAAGATCAACCGCGACAAGGCGGTCATGTTCGCCGTCAAGGGCAAAAAGCCGATCGCCGACGGCGTATTCTTCACCATCGCGCATATCGACTCGCCGCGCCTCGATCTCAAGCAGGTACCGCTTTACGAGGACAGTGAGCTCGCGTTCTTCAAGACTCACTATTACGGCGGTATAAAGAAGTATCAGTGGATGACCATTCCGCTTTCGCTTCACGGCGTCGTCGTCAAAAAGGACGGCAAAAAGGTCACCGTCCGCATCGGCGAAGAGCCCGGCGAGCCGGTCTTCTGCATCACCGACATCCTGCCGCACCTCGGCAGGGACCAGATGAGCAAAAAGGTCACCGAAGCGTTCCCGGCGGAAAACCTCAACGTCATTATCGGCAGTATGCCCTTCGCGGACGAAAAGGTCGGCGACAAGGTCAAGCTGAACGTCATGCGCCTGCTTAACGAGAAATACGGCATCGTGGAGGACGACTTCCTCTCCGCCGAGCTTGAGATCGTGCCCGCCGTCAAGGCGTCCTTCGTCGGCTTCGACGAGAGCATGATCGGCTCCTACGGCCAGGACGACCGCGTCTGCGCCTACACCGCGCTCCGCGCCATCCTCGAGGCGAAGGCGCCCGAGCATACGCTCGTCTGCGTCCTCACCGACAAGGAGGAGACGGGCAGCGACGGCAACACCGGTATGCAGAGCGACTACGTCGTCAACTTCGTCAACGAGCTGGCGGACGCCGAGGGCGCGCCGATGTATACCGTCCTCGCGAACTCCAAATGCCTCTCCGCCGACGTCAACGCGGCGTTCGACCCGAACTACCCCGAAACGATGGACAGACGCAATTCCGCGAAGCTGAACTACGGCGTCATCATCACGAAATACACCGGCAGCGGCGGCAAATACGGCACCTCCGACGCGTCCGCCGAATTCCTCGGCTACGTCCGCGCCTTCCTTGACGCGGGCAAGGTCGTCTGGCAGACCGGCAACCTCGGCAAGGTCGACGGCGGCGGCGGCGGAACCATCGCGAAGTACATCGCCGAGCGCGACGTCGATACTGTCGACGTCGGCGTTCCGATACTCTCGATGCACGCGCCGTTCGAGCTTTCCTCGGTCAACGACGTTTATATGACCTACCGCGCTTTCGCGGAGTTCGACAGGAAATAATCGCACTCAAAAAGCGCCCTCCGGCGCTTTTTGGATTTTGTTCACGGCATAAGGAGGAATCCCGATGTGCGGGATAGTCGGTTTTACGGGAACGGAGCAGGCGGCTCCGGTATTGTTGGAAGGGCTGAAAAAGCTTGAATACAGGGGCTACGACTCCGCGGGCCTCGCGGTCATAAACGGCGGGGATATAGACGCCGTCCGCGCTTCCGGGCGCCTCGAGAACCTCTGCGCGCTGACCGAAAACGGCGCGAAGGTCAGAGGCGTCTGCGGCGTCGGACACACGCGCTGGGCGACGCACGGCGCGCCGACGGAGCAGAACGCGCACCCGCACGTTTCGAACGACGGGCGCTTCGCCGTCGTGCATAACGGCATAATCGAGAACTACGCCGCGCTGCGCGAGGAGCTAATCAAAAAGGGCTACTCCTTCAGCAGCGACACCGACACGGAGGTCGTGGCGCACCTGCTCGAGATGTACTACAACGGCGACCTGAAAAAGACGGTGATGAAGACGGTCGCGCGGCTCGAGGGCTCCTACGCGCTCGGGATAATCTGCTCGGAGTATCCGGATACGCTTGCCGCGGTGCGCTGCGCGAGTCCGCTCATCCTCGGCGTCGGCGCGGGCGCGGGCTACTTCGCCTCCGACGTGACCGCGCTGATATGCCACACCCGCACCGTCATCTACCTCGAGGACGGCGAGTTCGCGCTCATCAAGCCGGATTCGCTCACCGTTTTCGACCCCGCGGGGCGCGAGATCGCGAAGAAGGCGTCGCGCGTTACCTGGTCTGTCGAGGCGGCGGAAAAGGGCGGCTACGAGCATTTTATGCTCAAGGAGATAATGGAGCAGCCGAACGCGCTCCGCGCGGCGATAGAGCCGCGGCTGAAAAACGGACGCGTCGAGCTTGAAGGGCTCGGGCTTTCCGACGAATGGCTGCGGAGCATGACCGGCGTAGTGATAACCGCCTGCGGCTCCGCCTACCACGCCGGCTGCGTCGGGCGCGATCTTATGGAATCGCTCTGCCGCGTTCCCGTGCGTGTCGAAGTCGCCAGCGAGCTGCGCTACCGCGATCCGATCATCGACGAACGCACCCTCGTGATCATCATATCGCAGTCGGGCGAAACGGCGGACACCATCGCCGCGCTCCGCGAATGCAAGCGCCTCGGCGCGAAGACCGTCGGCATAGTGAACGTCGTCGACAGCACGGTCGCGAAGACCGCGGACGCGGTGCTTTACACCTGGGCGGGTCCGGAGATCGCCGTCGCCACCACGAAGGGCTACACCACGCAGGTCGCGGTGCTGACGATGCTCGCGGTATATATGGCGGATAAGCTCGGCCGGCTCGACGATAAGCGCCGCGCCGAGCTCGTGCGCGGCATCGCGTCGCTTCCGGAACGCTGCCCGCGCGCGATAGACATGAACAGCCGTATAGAACGCCTCGCGCGCAAATACAAGGATAACGCCTCGCTCTTCTTCATCGGCAGAAACCTCGATTACGCCGTCTGCCTTGAAGCGTCGCTGAAGCTGAAAGAGATAAGCTACATCCACTCTGAAGCGTACGCCGCGGGCGAGCTGAAGCACGGCACCATCGCGCTTATCGACGAAGGGCGGCTCGTCATCGCCCTCGCCTGCAGGAAGGAACTCTACGAAAAGACCGCCGGCAACATACGCGAGGTGAAGGCGCGCGGCGCGCGCGTGCTCGGCGTCGCCCTTGAAGGCGATAAGCGTATGCTGACCGAAGCGGACGACGTGATATATATTCCGCGCACCGACCCGATGCTTCTGCCGGTGCCGGAGACCGTGCCGCTGCAGCTCTTCGCGTACTACGTCGCGAAGGCGAACGGCTGCGACGTCGACAAGCCGAAGAACCTCGCCAAATCCGTGACGGTCGAATGAGCAGACGTTATTGACATTACGCCGCGTGCGTGGTATAATGATAAAAACAAGCGAAAGGGATGGGAGAATGTACAGGTTTTCTTGCTGATAATCGGCGGATGAATACGGACTGCGCGGCGTGACGCCGCTTGTTCGTTCTGCCGGTCAGCGGGAAGCGTGTACTTCTCCGACCGTGTCGCTTCATAACGCCCGAAAGGGGCGCTTTTGACTTGCATCGGCTGCGGAGACTTTCCGCGGCCGATTCTGTTAAGTTAAAAGGAGAAACCTATGTCATTGATTAACGTCTCGGAGCTGACCTTCGCCTACGAAGGAAGCTTCGACAACATATTTGAAAACGTCAGCTTTCAGATCGACACCGACTGGAAGCTCGGCTTCACCGGCCGCAACGGCAGGGGAAAGACCACCTTCCTGAAGCTGCTGATGGGCGAATACGATTATATCGGCAGTATTTCCGCCTCCGTCGAATTCGAGTATTTCCCTTACGAAGTGACTGATCCCGACGCGGATACGCTCGAGGCGGCGCGGAGCGTCTGTCCGGACTTCGAGCTCTGGCGCCTGAAGCGCGAGCTCGGTATGCTCGACGTGGACGAAGGCGCGCTTTACCGCCCGTTTTCCACGCTGTCGAAGGGGGAGCAGACGAAGGTGCTGCTCGCGCTGATGTTCCTGAAAGATAACAGATTCCTGCTCATCGACGAGCCGACGAACCACCTCGATATGCGCGGCAGGGAACAGGTCAGCCGCTATCTGAATTCCAAAAAGGGCTTTATCCTCGTCTCGCACGACCGCGCCTTCCTCGACGGCTGCGTCGACCACGTCCTCTCGATAAACCGTACGGGGATAGAGATATGCAAGGGCGACTTTTCCTCGTGGTATCGCAACAAAGAGATGCGCGACAACTACGAGCTTGAGCGTAACGCGCGACTTCGCTCGGATATAAAGCGGCTTGAAGCGGCGGCGCGGCAGTCGCGTCAGTGGGCGGACAAGGTCGAGAGCGAAAAGATAGGCAATATAAAGGACCGCGAGAAGTATAACGAATGCGGCGGCAGGGCGTATATCGCCGAGCAGTCGCGCCGTATGCAGCAGCGCAGGAAAAACCTCGAGCGCAGGCAAAACCGCGCTTTAGATGAAAAAGAAACGCTGCTGAGGGATATCGAGGTCTCCGACGCGCTGAAGATACGCCAGAGCGAATACCGTTCGCGGCGGCTCGTGACGCTGGACGGCGTCTCCGTCGATTACGGCGGCGGAGCCGTCTGCTCCGGCGTGAGCTTCACGGTGGAGAAGGGCGACCGCGTCGCGCTGCTCGGCGGCAACGGCTCCGGCAAGTCGAGTCTGCTGAAGCTCATCGTCGGGCAGGACGTCCCGCACACGGGCGGCGTGACCGTCGGCGGCGGGCTGAAGATCTCATACGTTCCGCAGGATACGTCCGGACTGCGCGGCGACCTTTCCGACTACGCGGAAAGCTGCGGGATCGACGAGAGTCTGTTCAAGGCGATACTGCGCAAGCTCGACTTCAAGCGCGTGCAATTCGAGAAGGATATGGCGGATTTCAGCGCGGGGCAGAAAAAGAAGGTGCTCATCGCCCGCAGCTTATGCGAGGACGCGCACCTTCATATATGGGACGAGCCGCTGAACTACGTCGACGTCATCTCGCGTATACAGATCGAGGAGCTGCTGCTGAAGTTCAAGCCGACGATACTCTTCGTCGAGCACGACAAAGCGTTCTGCGAAAAGATCGCCGCGAAGACGGTGGAGCTGTGATAACAAAACCAACGCCTCCCTCGCGGGAGGCGTTTTTCCTGCCGACTCACTCAAGTCGCGCTTGACTAAAAAACAACAGATTGATTATTGACCTTGCGGTGTTTCTGTGATACCATACAACCAAACAGGTGAAAGAGGAGTCGTGCTATGAACCTCAAGATCGGCGAAAAAATCAAACTGCTGCGCCAACGCGACGGAAGGAAGCAAGAGGATCTTGCGAACGTGCTCGGCGTTAGTCCTCAGGCTGTTTCGCGTTGGGAAAGCAACGGCGGATACCCGGACCTTGAATTGATACCGGCGATCGCGAATTACTTCAATATCAGTATCGACGAGCTTTTCGGTTGTAACAAGGAACGGCAGGAAAAACTCGACGCCATCCTTGAAAAAGCCGACAAAGCTATAAATACTATTAGCGATATGACCGAAACGGTGATAATGCTGCGCTCGGCGCTGAAGGAATTCCCGTCGGAGCCGTTGATCGCCTTGAAGCTCGGATATTTGCTTACTTTGCTTGGGTGGAAAGAATGCGGCGTAGAGGTGCGTTCCGTAAAGGATTCTATCTATGCGCGTATCGATTCGGAGTGTAACTCCCAAAACACCTATTGGCAAGAAGCGGTGCGTATGTTTGAAAGAGTGCTTGACGCCAGGATTTCGCCACAGGATCACGAAGCCGCCGTAAACCTTCTTGTTACGCTTTATCCTATTATCGGACAAACTGACAAAGCTAAAGAGCTGGCGTTGAAGCAGAAGTCGGTTATCGTAAGCCGCGAAGCGCTTTTGACTTTAGTACCAAATGGCGAAGAAAGGGATATGTATTGCGGCGAGGCTTTGGTTGCGTTCTTGACAGAGATGTGTAAAGCAATGCTCAAACAAGTAGGAAACAAAAAAACGTTGTTCAAGAATCAGATTGGCGTAGACAGTATGATAGCGCTCGCGAATTACTGTGAATCTGTATTCAGTGATGGCAGATGCGGTATACTGCATATTTTTCTGCGGGACTTATATATCTATGCCGCATTATTCCAGGTACGCTTCTGCAATGATGTTGACGCCGGGATTGAGTACTTCGGAAAAGGCTTTGAGCATAACAAAGCGTATTGTGCCATACCGCGCGATGGCGAATACCGATTTACGGCGCCGCTCGTGTCAAAGGTCGCTGCACCGGCAAAAGACTTTCCCTTGGTTCGGGATTCTTTCTGGAAAGAATACTTCAAAATCGCACCGGATGAGTTGAAAAACAGAATAAGCTCCGACCCGAGATTTGCAGAATGCTTTGCGGAGTAAGGACAACGATGGATAGGCAATTATCAACAGAAAGGGGCAATAGGGATATGAGTAAGAGAAAGATCACGGCAGCAATAATAGTCGCAGCGATTTTTGTTTTCATTTGTATTGCTGCCGGTGTTATATTAACGAGCATTGATGGCGGCGAAAGGTTTGTCGGCTCTGTGTTTATTATCATTAACGGCCTTGCTATGATCGCGCAGCTAATTATAAGAATGAACGATAAGAATAAAAGGAAAACCGCCATATCAGTTATTATAATGGCGGTCCTGATTATCGTTGCTGTTGGAATAGGCATCATGTTTAAGAACGTTTACGGCTATGAGACGGCAGTAGGATACTATAAAGGTTTGTTATCATCCTATGTTGCCGCCGCTCTTGTCGCAGCCATTTTTATGGTCAAGGTCAAAAAACTGAAAGAGCTCCTTGTGTGTCAGACGAATAGCGGCTTGGAGAATATCGAAACAGATACGATACAGGAGTAATAACCAACGCGATAGTCTGTTAGAATAATTAGCGAACGCCTCCCGCGAGGGAGGCGTTTGCTTTGCCTATTTGAATGACGGGTGCTTCGTGTCGACGTCTGAGAAGGGGTTGTTGTTCGGCGACGGCTCCGACATACTGAAATACATTCTCGCCGCCTTCGTCGTGCCGAAGTCGCGGTCAGAGCCGGTGTTCTGCACCTTGTTGAAGGCGTCGCGGAACATCTGGTTATGCGCCTCCTCGCGGTTGAGCAGGAAGTCGATCGTCTCGCGCACCTTTTTGTCTTCTATCTGGCGGTATAGGTATTCATAGACGACCTTCGCGCGCTGTTCGGAAGCGATATTCGAGAGCAGGTCTGCGCAGAGGTCGCCGGTAACGGAAACGTAGTCGCCCGTCCAGGAGTATCCGGAGGCGTTTATCAGCCCGGGGTTGAGCCCGAGCACCACGTGGGTCTGTATCTCGCCCGCGGGAACCGTGCGGTAATCGACGTCGTGTCCGTTGAGCAGGTTTATCGTTTCCGCGACCATCTCCATATGGCCGAGCTCTTCGGCGGCGATATCCATAAACAGATCCTTGATCTCGGTGTCCTTGATCCTGAAGCTTTGCGCCATATATTGCATCGCGGCCTTCAGCTCGCCGTTGCAGCCGCCGAGCTGCTCGTGAAGCAGCGCCGCGTACTGCGGATTCGGTCGTTCGACGCCGACCGGGTGGAACAGTTTCTTTTCGTGTTTGAACATAACAATACCTCTCTTTCGGTATTGTTATGTGCGCTTTGCGGGGGATATATACGGATCATTCCGTTATGCTTTCGCTGTTTTCGAGCTGGCTGAGCAGCTTTTCGTAAAAGCCGGTATAGTAGTCGAGGCGGGAAGTCCACATTTCCTTCGCGGCCGCGGTGCCGACGGGTGCCTCGCGCAGCTCGCGAAGCTTCGCGAGGCGGGCGGCGACGTACTCCCGCTTTTCGCTGAAGCTCTTTTCGAGGAATCCGGCGTAACAAAGCCCCTCGTGGATGCGGTAGACGTCGAAGCGGTCGATGTTGTCCGCGTCGCCGACGGTGAGGGCGAATGGTGTGCGCTCGCCGTCGAAGTCGGCCTCGTCGTCAACGTGGATCGCGATGCCGTAGCATATATCGTTTACGCGATCCTCCGCGAGCCCGAGCTCCGTCAGGAACGGGCGCGCTATCTGCGCGGCGCGTCTGCCGTGCTCGATCCAGCCGTCCTCGCCGAAGTCTTCGCAGTAGGAGATATCGTGAAGCAGGCAGGCGATGACCGCCTCCGTTTCGTCGAAGCCCTCTTTCGCGGCGATGAGGCGTCCGATATTTGCCACGCGGTAGGTGTGTTCGAGGCGGTACGCCTTCGCGTCAGGGTGTGAAGAGAGGTATTCGCTGTCGTCGAATGTGCGCTTCAGGAAGTCTTCGGTTTTGCGTATGAGGGGGAGATTTAGCATAATTATCACCGTGATTATTATAGCAGAGAAACGTTTGTTATGCAATAGCGTTATTATTTATAGAGGGGATATGCGAATCGGAGTGGATGATTAAGATAATGGTATGGAGTTCGTCCTTCTTGTGTCAGCGGCGGGCAGGTTCTCTTCTCGCTTGCGCAAAGCGCCACCGGCGCTTTGCTGCTGATTCGCTGCGCGAATCAGAGCTCGTTTCGAATCCCTTCGGGCGGGCCGAAAAAGATATCCCGATACGGCAGTATTGCCGTATCGGGATATCTGGCCCACCCGGGGCTATAACTTTCGAACTCTGCGGCAGCCTCCAGATCCGCGATCGGGACCTCCCGGCGACTGTCGCCGCTGTAATTATAGGTAATAATTATCCTATCGTCATACAAAACGATTTTGTTCACGAAGGTGTCGATGAGGCGCCGGCAGTATTCGGGATCGTCAACGTCGCCGGACTTAAAAAGCTTCATCCACGCGACGATTGTATCCCTGGGCAAAATCGGCTGCACCGCCTGCGCCGCCGCCAGCTCGTTCTGGTAGGCGGCTTTGTCGTCCGCAAGCTGCCGCAAACGCAGGTCGATCTCCTCGGTCAGAAGCCCGTTCTCGATCGCTTTCACGAGGTTGTCGATACCCTTCTGCGTCTCGGCGAGCTTCTCTTCGAACCAGACAACCTTGCTGTTGTCCTCGCGCTCCTTATACTGAAGCTCCATAACCTTGTCGGCGATCAGCTCGATAACGTCGTCCCGCAGCACGTTCTCGACGGTCAGCTTCACGACCTCGCGCTCCAGCCACTCTTTCCGGACGCTCATCTTCTTGCAGCCCTTGCCCTGCTTTCGGTGCAGGCAGGAATAATAATAGTGAACGTCGCCGGTCTTACTCGTGCCGGACGTCCCGACCATCGAACCGCCGCAGTGCCCGCAGAAGACCTTGCCCGTCAGCATATACGTTGCCCCTTTCCTGTGATTACGCCCGCGCTCCGCCAGCCTGAGCTGCACGCGGCCGAAAGTATCGTCGTCGATGATCGCCGGCATACCGTCCGGAATAACTACGTCCATCCAGCGATATTCGCCGATATAATTCCTGTTCCGTAAGATCTTCGCCACCGACTGTATCGTGAACTTCTTACCGCGCTTCGTGCTGTACGCCTGCAAACTCGCGGCGATCTCTCCCATCGTGCGGCCGTCGAGATAGTCGGAGTACACCTTCCGGACGAGCTCCGCTTCGTGCGGCTCGACGACGAAACGCCCGTCGGCGCCGGTGACGTACCCGGTCGCGATCCCGCTGCCGTTGCTTTTCGCCTTCAGCGCGTTCTCTCTCATCCCGCGGAGCGTGTTCTGCGCCAGGTTCGCGGAATAGTATTCCGCCATACCCTCGAGCACCGCTTCCAGGATAATACCCTCGGGCCCGTCGGGGATATGCTCGCACGCGTATTCGACGCTCACGCCGGCAAGCCGCAGGAAGGCTTTATTTCGCGCTATTTCCTCGCGATTTCTGCCGAAGCGATCTATCTTCCAGACGAGCAAAACGGCGAATTTGCCCCGCTTCGCGTCGCGCAGCATACGCTGGAACTCGGCGCGGTTGTCCGTCCGCCCGGATTGAGCCTTATCGGCGTAAATATCAATGATTTTCAGCCCGTTCCGCTCCGCGTACTGCCGGCACTCGCGCACCTGGCCTTCTAT